>NZ_VYKE01000298.1:0-3081 GCF_032424515.1 Pseudomonas sp. JV245A | reverse complement strand
CACCGCCAGCAAGTCGCGCGAGCTGCGGCAGCGCCGGGCCGCAAGCTGCGGGCGCAGCAGCGCCAGGGGGTGCGGCCCGAGGGTGGTGCCCAGGCTGTGGTAATCCGCCTGCAGGTCTTCGCCGACACTGGGCCGGGGCAACGCTACCGGCGCTTCCTCCTGGCTCGGCAGGCCGGCGAACAGCCCCAGCTGTCTTTCCACCCCGGCCACTTCCCAGCGTGCCCGGTAGCGATCCCCGACCAGCGCCTGCAAAGCGCCGGCATCGGCCAGCAATTCCTGGGCGCGGACATCCAGGCGGGCCCGCTCGCCCAGGTCGGCGATATCGACAAAGGCCCGTTGCCGGCGGGCACGTTCGATGCGCCGGGCATCGTCCTCGCGAAAGCCCTTGATCATCCGCAGCCCCAGGCGCAGGGCCGGCTGCCCGGGGGGGCCATTTCCAGCGCGTGCAGGCTGGACAGGAATCGGCTCCAGGCTGCAGTCCCAGTCACTGGCCCCCACATCCACCGCAAGAACCTGCAAACCATGGCGCCGGGCGTCCTGGAGGATCTGGTCGGGGCTGTAGAAGCCCATGGGCCAGCTGTTGATCAGGGCACAGGCGAAGGCCGCCGGTTCGTGGCACTTGAGCCAGCAACTGGCGTAGGTCAGCAAGGCGAAACTGGCGGCATGGGATTCGGGAAAGCCGTAGCTGCCAAAGCCCTTGATCTGCTCGAAGATCTGCGCCGCGAACTCGTCGCTGTAGCCGTTCTTGCGCATGCCTTTGCGCAGCCGTTCGCGGTGCGGCTCCAGGCCACCGTGGCGCTTCCAGGCGGCCATGGAGCGGCGCAACTGGTCGGCCTCCCCCGGGGTGTAGTCGGCGGCGACAATGGCGATCTGCATCACCTGTTCCTGAAACAGCGGCACTCCCAGGGTGCGCTTGAGCACGCCCTCCAGCTCCGGCGACGGATAGGTTTCCGGCTCCTGGCGGTTACGTCGGCGCAGGTAGGGATGGACCATGCCGCCCTGGATCGGCCCGGGCCGGACGATGGCCACCTCGATCACCAGGTCGTAGAAGTTCTGCGGCTTGAGCCGGGGCAGCATCGACATCTGCGCCCGGGATTCGATCTGGAACACGCCGATGGTGTCGGCGCGGCCGATCATTTCGTAGGTGGCGGGATCTTCAGGCGGAATGCTGGCAAGGCTGTAGCGCTGGCCGCGGTAGCCGTGGATCAGGTCGAAGCAGCGGCGGATGGCGCTGAGCATGCCCAGGGCGAGGATATCCACCTTGAGCAGGCCGACCATGTCCAGGTCGTCCTTGTCCCACTGGATCACCGTACGCTCGGCCATCGTCGCGTTCTCCACCGGCACCAGGCTGTCCAGGGGCTGCTGGGAAATAACGAAGCCACCGGGGTGCTGGGACAGGTGCCGGGGAAAGCCGATCAACTGCCCGGTCAGGCTCAGGACCCGGCGCAGCACCGGGCTCTCGGGATCGAACCCGGCCTCCTGCAGGCGCTCGACGCTGGGCGGCGTGTCACTCCAGTGGCCGCAGCAGTCGGCCAGGGCATTGACCTGATCCGGCGGCAGGCCCAGGGCCTTGGCCACATCCCGCACCGCCCCGGCACCGTGGTAGGTGCTGACCACCGCGGTCAGCGCCGCGCGATGCCGGCCATAGCGCTGGAACACGTACTGCAGCACCTCTTCCCGGCGCTCGTGCTCGAAGTCGACGTCGATGTCCGGCGGCTCGTTGCGTTCGCGCGACAGGAAACGCTCGAACAGCAGGGTCGAGCGGTCCGGGTCGATCTCGGTGATGCCGAGGGCGAAACACACCACCGAGTTGGCCGCCGAGCCCCGGCCCTGGCAGAGGATGTGCTGACGCCGGGCGAAGTCGACGATGTCGTGCACCGTGAGAAAATAACTCTCGTAGCCCAGGTCGCAGATCAGCGTGAGCTCCTTGTCGATCTGCTTCAGCACCTCGGCCCGGGCACCAGTTGGCCAGCGGCGCACGATGCCGCGCTGGGTCAGCACCCGCAGCCAGGAGCCAGCGTCGTGGCCCTCGGGCACCAGCTCCCGGGGGTATTGGTAGCGCAGTTGGCCGAGGTCGAAAGCGCAGCGCCCGGCGATGGCCAGCGACTCGTCGAGCAGGGCCTGGGGGTACAGGCCTTGCAGCACTTCGACGGGCCGCAGGTGGCGCTCGCCGTTGGCGAACAGGCGTTGCCCGGCCTCGGCCACCGGCAGGTGATGGCGGATCGCGGTCATGGTGTCCTGCAGCGCCCGGCGCCCGCGCACGTGCATGTGCACATCGCCACAGGCCACGGCCGGCAGCCCCAGTTGCCGGGCCAGGGCCAGTTGCTGTTGCAGGTGCCGGGCATCGTCCTGGCCGCAATGCAGCTCCAGCGCCAGCCACAGGCGCTGGGGGAACACCTGCTGCAACCAGCGGCCCTGGACCAGCGGCTCGCCGGCGCCCGTCAGCCACAGGGCCAGCAGCCCAGGCAGCGGTGCGGCGAAGTCCTCGCGCAGCAGGCGATAGCTGCCCTTCTCGGCTCGGCGCCGGGCCCGGGTGATCAACCGGCACAGGCCCTGGTAACCCGCCAGGTCTTCCACCAGCAGCACCAGCCGCGGGCCGTCCTCGACCTGCATTTCACTGCCGACGATCAGCTTGAGGCCCGTATCGCGTGAGGCCTGCCAGGCGCGGACAATCCCCGCCAGGGTGCACTCGTCAGTGATCGCCAGGGCCTGGTAGCCCAGGGCCTTGGCACGCTGGAACAATTCGGCGGCACTGGAGGCGCCGCGCTGGAAGCTGAAGTTGGACAGGCAGTGCAGCTCGGCGTAGGCGCTCATGCGAACCAGCCCTGCAACAGCAGCGGACCGGGCTCGCCGACCTGACGATAGGCCCAGCCTTGCTGGCCGGCGGCGGTTTCGATCAGGTAGTAGTCGCGGCGCACATCGGCACCGTCCCACCAGCCGGACTCGATCCGCTCCGGGCCCATGAGGATGCGCACCGAGCCCTCGCCCAGCACCTGGGGTTCGGTGAACAGCCAGCCGGGGCGGCGCAGCCCGGGGGTGGCCGGGCACGGGCGCGAATCGGTCTGCGCCTGCCAACTGCGC
>NZ_VYKE01000297.1:0-3088 GCF_032424515.1 Pseudomonas sp. JV245A | reverse complement strand
GGTCCGGGTCGAGCACGCGAAAGCCCACCAGCACGTTCATGGTTTGCGACTTGGCCAGGTAGTACTGGTCGGCGTCGGAAGGTTCCGGATGGCCCGGCGGCAGCACCAGGTACTTGCCGCCCTTGCCCTGGTCCGGGCCGGTCTGGCCCATGTCGGTGATCGCCCGTTGCCAGAAGTCGCCGACTCCACCAGCGGTGGGGCCGGGGGGCAGCTCGACGACCATCGGCCCGGTCTGGTTGAGGTCGACAAAACCCAGGATGTAGGGCGTGGTGGCGTTGGCGGTGATCACCCCGAGCTTGTCTTCGTAGCTTTCCAGGACCATCAGGTCGCCATTGCCGGCGTGCAGCTTATCGCGAAATTCCCCCTGCCACTGGGCGTAGGACACCAGCGGCAAGGCCCACAGGTAGCTTTGCGTGGCCTGCTGGAAGTCCAGCTCGGCAAACAGCCCGGCAATGGCGGCCCGGGCCGGCAGTTCGCCATCCATCTTGATCGCCGTCAGGCGGCTGTTTTGCGGCTCGGGCTGGGCGCCGACCCCGCAACTGGCGGCCAGGAGCAACAGGCTGAAACCGGCAGTGCGCAGTAGTGGCTGCATGGCGCGTCCTTATTTTCCGAAAGTGACATTGATCCCGGCGAACAGGGTGAACTGGGGCATGCCGTCGCCTTTGCGCTCCACGGTCCACTGCGGCTCGACGAAGGCGTTGAGAATGTTGTCACCGGCTTTCCAGGCCTTGCCCACCCCCAGGCCGATGGGGATGTAGTGGGTGTTGTTCTTCAGGTCGAAGGTCCAGGTGCCGGTGGAGCGCAGGTACCAGCCCCGGGGCAGGTTGTGGATGATGAAGGGCTGCAGGGTGGCGCTTTCGACATGGGCGCGGTCATGGTCGCCGGCAAATGAACTCTGGTACTGCACCAGGGCCCCCAGCAGGCCCCGGGGCGAGGCATCGATGGCCACTGCGGCCAGCCCGGCCTGCCATTTGCCGGTGCCCAGTTCGTCCTGTTCGGCGGTGGGTGCGGTGATCTGCGGGCCGATGCCCAGCTGCACGCCGTCGGTCTTGAGCAGGAAGATATCGAACAGGTTGAGGTCGCCGATGCCGGTGCTGTAGCCGTGGTGCGGATCGGGGCGGGTACTGACCGGCAGGGTGGCACGCAGCAGCTGGGGGACGCCGATGAAATCCGAGGGAGCGATGGGCAGGGTGCCCCGCAGCAGGGTGTCGTTGGTGTGGGCATTGCTGTCGTACAGGCGCGGGGTGTAGTAATCCTGCAGGTTGAGGCCGGGTGCAAGGTTCAGCGGGTTGTTGCTTTTGTTGGCGGTTTCCGCGTTGTCGGCCAGGGCCGGCAGCGATGAGCTCAGGGCGACTACGGCCCAGACGGCGGGCGCAAAAAATGCTCTGGACATGCAGGTTCAATCCTTTTGCGAACGGTCACCGAGCGGCACTTCTTGAGCCGTGGGTCAACTGATAGTGTTTCTCTCTAATACCCGTAGGAATTGTCTGATGACGCTAGCAGCTAACCTTCGCTTAGCCAGTCGAAAGGATTAATTCGTTGGTTTTTGTGCACAGGATCACTGCCGGGCTGTGGACAGGCAGTGCGTGGCGGGCAGCCCTTTGAAGGTGAGCGTCGGCGAATCTCTCTTAAAGTGTTTTGTGATTATTTCAATGTAATTTGTATGGTTATAGTGATTGATTTTTTATGTGCATAAAAACCATTAAAAACAATGAGTTATATGTTTTTAATGAAGTGGTTTGTAGGTTTGTGTGGGTGCCTCCTCAACAAAATCAGCAAGGATGAACCAGAATGCCCGTGGTCGAACGCACGACTTTCCTGGCCGGATACAGCCCGCAGCAGGTGCTGGATTTCTGCCTCGAAGGCGCCAACTTTCCGAAGATTTTCCCCGAGTGTGTCACACCCTTGGGGGGCCTCGATATCAATGACCTGCGCATCAGTGTCGGGCGCCAGTTCAGCTTCCTGCACTGGATGTTCGGTGTCATACCGGCGAAATGGACGGTGGTTATACGTGAGGTCGGCGATCGGCATTTTGTCGACGAGATGCTCAAGGGGCCGCTGCGGGCCTTTCGTCATGAGCACCGGGTCGAGGCCGCCGAAGGGGGCACCCTGTACACCGACCGGGTGACCTACAGGGCCATCGGTGGTGCACCTTTGGAGTGGTTGATGGTCAACGCCTACATGGCGCGGATTTTCGATGCCCGGCACCGCAACATGCTGCGGTTGCTCGGTTGATTGCCGTGCCTTGCCCTGTTTTCCAATGCCAAGGAGCATGCCCATGAGCAAGAAGATACTGGTGGTCCTGACCAGCGTGGCCAAATACCCCAACCTGGCCCGCGCCACTGGCCTGTGGCTGGGTGAGGCGGTGCATTTCGTGAAGAAGGTCGAGGCGGCGGGCTTCGAGGTGGATTACGTCAGCCCCAAGGGGGGCTACGTACCCATCGACCCCCATAGCCTGGCCATGGCCGACGACACCGACTGGCAGTGGTACCAGGACAGCGCCTTCATGAGCCGCCTGGGCTCGACCCTCAAGCCTTCCCAGGTCAGGGCCGGGGACTATGTGGCGATCTATTACGCCGGTGGCCACGGCGTGGTCTGGGATTTTCCCGATAACCCGGAACTGCAGGCCCTGAGCCGGGAGATCTATGAGCAGGGGGGCTATGTCAGCTCGGTGTGCCATGGCGCGGTGGGCTTGCTCAACATCAAGCTGGGCGACGGTAGGCTGCTGATCGCCGGCAAGCAGGTCACCGGTTTCTCCAATGAAGAGGAGAAACTCGCCGAACTGGATCAGTACGTGCCCTACCTGACGGAAACCGAACTGGTCAAGCGCGGTGCCCTTTACCAGAAGGCCGCTGCACCCTGGGCGCCGTTCGCGGTGGAGGATCAGCGGGTGATCACCGGGCAGAACCCGGCGTCCGGCGGCCCGGTGGCCGATCTGCTCCTGGCGCACCTCAACAAATAACCGTAGGAGCCGGCTTGCCGGCGAAGAGGCCGTTAAGGCTTGTGCACGGCTAGAAATCGCTTTCGCTGGCAAGCCAGCTCCTACACCGAAACACCCAGATTCACCCCTGTAGGAGCCGGCTTGCCG
>NZ_VYKE01000296.1:0-3110 GCF_032424515.1 Pseudomonas sp. JV245A | reverse complement strand
CGAGCACGTCCTGTGCCTGGCGGAGGTCGAGGGTGACCTGCTGACCCAACTGGCAGCCGTGCTGGCCGTCGGTGGCTCGGCGGTGTGGCCGGAAAGCGAGATCAGCAAGGCGCTGTTCGCCCGCTTGCCGAAGGAAGTCCAGGCACGCATCCAGCGCGTGGCCGACTGGAGCAAGGACGAAGTGGTATTCGACGCCGTCCTGCACCACGGTGATTCCGACCAGCTGCGCAGCGTCTGCCAGCAGGTGGCCCAGCGTGCCGGAGCCATCGTTGGCGTCCAGGGCCTGTCCCAGGGCGAGACCGCGATTGCCCTGGAGCGCCTGGTGATCGAGCGCGCCCTGAGCGTCAACACCGCAGCCGCCGGAGGCAACGCCAGCCTGATGACCATCGGCTGAAGCCGATAGTCGGCACCCTGGAAAAGAGCGCCCTCAGCGGCGCTCTTTTTTTTGCCCGACGCCATTTCCTGTAGCCGCTGCCGCAGGCTGCGATCGGCCGGAACGGCCGTAGCGCTTTCATTGCCGCCGAAGTTCCTGCGGGACTAATCCCAGCCTTCGGCAGCGGCGACAGGGGCTGTGCCTGTTTGGCATCTTTATCACCCACATCAATCTTGCTATCCAGCCTTCATTCACGCGCCTAGACTCGGCCCATTCCCTATCCCACAGGTATGCCGCCATGTCCGAGACGCTGCTCAGTTCCCGCAATCTGGCCTTCGAACTGTATGAGGTACTCGACGCCGAGGGCCTGACCCAGCGCGAGCGGTTTGCCGAGCACAACCGGGAAACCTTCGACGCCGCCCTGGGCACCGCCCGCAGCATCGCCGAGAAGTTCTTCGCCCCGCACAACCGCAAGGGCGATGAGCACGAGCCACGCTACGAAGACGGCCAGGCGGTGCTGATCCCCGAAGTGAAACCGGCGGTGGATGCGTTCCTCGAAGCCGGCTTCCTGAATGCCGTCCGCAGTTTCGAGGCCGGCGGCATGCAACTGCCAACCCTGCTGTCCCAGGCCTGCTTCGCCCACTTCCAGGCGGCCAACGCGGCCTCGACCTCCTACCCGTTCCTGACCATGGGCGCCGCCAACCTGATCGAGAGCTTCGGCACCGAAGAACAGAAACAACGCTTCCTGCAGCCGATGATCGACGGTCGCTTCTTCGGCACCATGGCCCTGACCGAGCCCCATGCCGGCTCGTCTCTATCGGATATCCGCACCCGTGCCGAACCGGCCGCCGACGGCAGCTACCGGCTCAAGGGCAACAAGATCTTCATTTCCGGCGGCGACCACCCGCTGTCGGAAAACATCGTGCACATGGTCCTGGCCAAGCTGCCGGACGCGCCGCCCGGGGTGAAGGGCATTTCGCTGTTTATCGTGCCCAAGTTCCTGGTCAACGACGACGGCAGCCTGGGGCCGCGCAACGATGTGCTGCTGGCCGGGCTGTTCCACAAGATGGGCTGGCGCGGCACCACCTCCACCGCACTGAACTTCGGCGATAACGGCCAGTGCGTGGGGTATCTGGTGGGCAAGCCCCATCACGGCCTGAGCTACATGTTCCAGATGATGAACGAGGCACGGATCGGCGTCGGCATGGGGGCGGTGATGCTCGGCTACGCCGGCTACCTGTACTCCCTGGAATACGCCCGCGAACGCCCGCAAGGTCGCCTGCCGGACAGCAAGGACCCGAGCACCGCGCCGGTGGCGATCATCCAGCACGCCGATGTGCGGCGCATGTTGCTGACCCAGAAGGCCTACGTCGAAGGCGCCTTCGACCTGGGGCTATACTCGGCGCGGCTGTTCGACGACACCACCACCCTGGCCGATGCGGCCGAGCGCCAGCAGGCCCACGAACTGCTGGACTTGCTGACCCCGATCGTCAAGTCCTGGCCTTCAGAGTTCTGCCTGAAGGCCAACGAACTGGCGATCCAGATTCTCGGCGGCCACGGCTATACCCGGGAGTACCCGGTGGAGCAGTACTACCGCGACAACCGCCTGAACCCGATTCACGAAGGCACCCACGGCATCCAGTCCCTGGACCTGCTGGGACGCAAGCTGGCGCAGAACGGCGGCGCCGGGCTCAAGCGCCTGGTACGGCTGATTGCCGAGACCGGCGAGCGGGCCCGCGCCCATCAATCACTGGACGCCCTGCGCCTGCCCCTGGAACAACTGGTAACGCGCCTGCAAAGCGTGACGCTGGGGTTGCTGGGTGACCTGGCCAGCGGCAAGGTCACCGGCACCCTGGCCAACTCGGCGCTGTATCTGAAAGCCTTCGGCCATGCGGTGATCGGCTGGCGCTGGCTGGAACAGGCCATCCGGGCCGAGGAAGGACTGGCGCGAGCAGTGGCGGCGGATCGGGATTTCTACCTGGGCAAGTTGCAGGCCGCGCGCTACTTCCTGACCTGGGAAGTGCCAGGCTGCCAGCACGAGCTGGCACTGCTGGAAGCGCGGGACGATACCTGCCTGAGCATGCAGGACGCCTGGTTCTGAGGCCACCCAGGAGCGGGCTGCCGACGAAGGCGCCCGGCCTGATACACCGCGGCGCATGGTTCGCTGGCAAGCCAGCTCCTGCACCAGGCGCCATTGCTCCCCGTAGGAGCCGGCTTGCCGGCGAAGGCGCCCGGCCTGACGCACCGCGGCGGGTGGTCAGTGCAGCTTGAAGCCGCCCACCTGTCGGGCCAGGTCCTCGGAGAGGCGCTGCAGGGTCCGGCAGTCTTCACGACAGGCCTGGACTTCGGCCGCGGTGGCCCGGGCCAGATCGGAGATGCCCTGGACATTGCGGTTGATCTCTTCGGTCACCGCCGACTGCTCCTCGGTGGCGGTGGCCACTTGCTGGTTCATGTCGCTGATGTGCTCAACCTGCCCGGTAATCGCTGTCAGCGAAGCCCCGGTCTGCTGGCTGGACTGCACCCCGGTACCCGTGGCCGACTGCCCGGCATGCATGGAGGCCACGGCATTCTCCGCGCCCTGCTTGAGGCTCTGGATCATCTGCTGGATCTCGTCGGTGGAAGCCTGGGTGCGCTGGGCCAGGGTCCGCACTTCGTCCGCCACCACGGCAAAGCCTCGGCCCATTTCCCCGGCACGGGCTGCCTCGATAGCCGCATTGAGGGCCAGCAGGTTGGTCTG
>NZ_VYKE01000295.1:0-3116 GCF_032424515.1 Pseudomonas sp. JV245A | reverse complement strand
CCAGCCCGTTGTTCAACCGGTCCGCCGGCACTTGGCGCAAATGGTTCAGCGCCGGGGCGTAGCTGCCGGCCCGGGCCTGGATGATCAACTGGTCATAGGCCGCATCGGCGAACGCCAGGCCCGGCCATAACAGTTGGCTGCACAATGCCAGGCGAAACAGCGGACGAAGGCCGTAGCGGCGAGCGGGATGAACAGTGCGTTGCATTTCGTCAGCATCCTTACGTGGCTAGCCGGAGTTATGCGCCCCGCCCTTACGCCCCAGCCCGGACGATCAGAAGATCGACAGAGCGTCTGGGAGAATTCTTCCACGAAGGTTAGTTCAGAATTTGCAGCGCCATATTTATTCAGAATCAGATTCTGCGGGGCCTGCAGCCGCCCTCACCGCCTTGCTCCAGACAGCACAACGCCCGACCTGTGGGCTGCACAGGCCGGGCGTCAGGGGTTGCACAAGAAGGGCCGCGCAAAGCGGCCCGTGCACCTTTACTGCTGGGCGCCTACGCCCCCCAGCTTGCTCATGACCAAACCGATGAACTGCTCAACGGTCATTTTCTGGCCATTGAAGTTCACTTCGTTATTGGCATAGTGCAGGGCCGACACCACGTCATTGCCTTCCAGCTTGGCCAGTTGGGTGGACAGGGCCATGGCACTGAGCATTTCTGCAGTGGCCGCGCTTTGCTCGGCGATCAGCTTGGCATCGGTCTGGCCTTCGACCTGGGCCTGCAGGGCGGCGATGTCTGCCACCATCGGCTTGGACAGCGACAGCTTGGCATCCAGCTGGCTGACCAGTTGCTTGCCCAGCTCAGCCGGCGGCAGCTCCAGGCTCTGCGGCTTGGCCAGATCCAGGCTCAGGCTGAAACGGCTTTCACCACCGGCGGTCTTGAATGCCAGGCTTTCCAGGGCGATCTGCGGCTTGGCTTCCAGGACCTTGTTCACGGCAGCCCGTACCTTGACCTGCTCGGCGTCGGACATTTGCAGTTCCGGAGCCGGTTCACCCTCGGCAGAGGCCTCGGTGGCGGCCTTCTGATACGGCTGCAGCACGTTCTGGTAGACCTGGACCAGATCGAGCATGCCCTGGCTGTCGAGGCTCTTCATGCTCCAGAGCATCTCGGCCGAACCCACGGTCTTGCCGTCGAAGGCGATTTCGCCCACTCGGTAATCCGCACGGCCCGCCACTGTGCTGCCGGTTTCTTCGCTGAAGGTCTTCTGCTCGAAGTGCTTCAGGGTCAGCACCGACTGCTTGTCGCCGAAGGTGGCCTTCAGGCCGCTGAGCTCCAGGGTGTTCTGGCCCAGGAAGTAGTCGAAGCTGCTTTTCTGCAGGTTGCTGGCCAGGGTCAGGCCGTTGATTTCCAGTTTGAGCGGGGCCTTGTCCGGCGAGCTGAGGAACAGGCTCAGGCTGTCCATATAGCCATCGACCTTGGCCTTGCGGCGATTGTCGCCGACGCTGAAAGTGGCATTCAGGCCGGAGAACTTGAGGTTGTTCAGCTCATCCAGGGCCAGTTCCATCGGAGCGAAATCCAGGGTGCCCTCCGCGGACAGGTCATAGCCGACATTGACCACGCCCTTGAACGGTGCAGCACCCTTGGTGGCGGCAAACCACTTGTCGGTCTGCCCGTTGTTCTCCAGCTCGTAATGACTGGACGCCATGACTGGCAGCCACTTGAGGCGGATCAAGCGCGAGAAAGGCAGCGGGCCGTGTTCGATATGGTCGGCGATCATCAGTTCCAGCCCACCGTTGAACACCTCGCCCTGGGTCTTGAGGCGGTAGCGGGCATTGCTGCTGAACACGCCACGCTCCAGGGACACCAGCTCCAGAGTGGCGGTGGCGTCATAGCCGATCAGCGCCGCTTGCAGCTCCTTGTTGCTTTCAATCACCTGCTGCTGCAGGACCCCTTCCAGCTTGGTGCCGGTGTACCAGGCGCCGCCGGCACTGATGGCACCTACTGCGACGACGATTCCTAACAGTACGCCTGCTGATTTATTCATGTCTGACCCGATCAATATCCGTTGTTTGAAGGTGTGGTCGTCTTCCCTGAACCCATGACGGGTTGCGGCTCGACTCCGCGTAAAACCGGCGCAGATTACCACTGGCGGCTAGGGCGAGCCCAATCTTTGAATGTGAAAAACCGTGGAGCGCGGGGAGATGGCCAGGGCAGCGGCTGCCGCAAACCGGCAGCCGCCGCTGTTACAGGGCCAGGGGAAGGGGCTTTTAGGAGTATTCGATTTCCAAGGCATCGAGCTGATGATCGAAGCTCTTGAGCCGGGCGCTCCAGGTGTACACCAGAACCTCGAAATCCCGGTCGATCACCGCGCTGTTGCCCCGGGATTCGCCCCGTGGGTCGCAGAAATCCAGCTGGTAGCGCTCCCGCGCCATGGCGGTGGCGACATCCGACAGCTCCCGGGCATTGCTCAGCCAGTGGTGACCGTCCTCGGCCTGCTTGTCCAGCAGCATGCACTGCTTCTTCAGGGCCTCCAGGCTCTTTTCCAGCGGGGTGCCGGTGAGTTCGCCCATGACTTCGGCGAAGGTCCGCCCCGGTTGCCAGTAACTGCCCCAGAAGTAGCGGTCGAATACGGTTTCGACCCGGCGCAAGGCCACCTTGGTGTCCCAGATGACCACCAGGGTCTTGCTCTGTTCGAGCTGTTTCTTCTTGATTTTCTGGCCCTGAAAGGAGGCCCAGGCCACCACACCGATGGCCATCACCGCGATCAACGCGCTGGCGCTGTCGAGGAACACCAGGGCCTTGTCGATCTGATGGGCCAGCATGATGCCGTAGAAGTAGGTGGCAGACAGCAGCACCAGGGCGCAGAGCGCGCACCAGAAGCCCGGAGCATAAGGGTTTTTCATTATTGGAATCCCCATGACCATCACATGCTTTGATCGGTTGGAAGGCACGTTGCACAAGGCACTTTTCCAACTGATCAAAGCATAGCAACCGCCTCAGGGTTTCGCGTGTTCCGGGCCTTGCGTTCGTCCGCTTTCCCAACCGCCGCCCAGGGCCAGGAACAGATCGATCTGGCTCATGGCTACCTGGGTGTTGGCCGCCGCCAGTTGCGCGCGCATATCGGTGTAGGTGCGGGTGGCCTGCAGGTCGGCGAGGAAGGACGCGCGCCCGGCCTGG
>NZ_VYKE01000294.1:0-3125 GCF_032424515.1 Pseudomonas sp. JV245A | reverse complement strand
GGTGGTGGCCGCGGCCCTGGCCCGGGAAACCCGGCGCATCCGCTTTCTGATCGCCTTCCAGGCCACCTGGACCCTGCCGGCCTACGCCGCCCAACAGGCGGCGATCCTGCAGAACCTCAGCCACGGCCGCCTGGACTGGAACATCATCACCGGCGGCAACCCGGTCAGCCAGCGAGCCAATGGCGATTACCTGGACCACGACCGGCGCTACCAGCGCACCGGCGAGTTCCTCGACATCATCCAGGGCCTGTGGCAGAACGAACGCTTCTCCTATGACGGCGATATCTACCAGCTGGAGAACGGCGCCCTGCCCCCGGGCCTGCAGCAGGAACGCAAGCCGGGGGTGTATTTTTCCGGTTTCTCCGATGCGGCCCTGGACGTGGCGGCGCGGCACGCCGACGTCTACCTCAACTGGGCCGAGCCCATCGACCAGCTCAAGCCCCACATCGAGCGAGTTCGCGAGCTGGCGGACAAACAGGGGCGCACGGTGCGCTTCGGCCTGCGGGTCGATCTGTTCGCCCGGGAAACCGAAGAGCAGGCCTGGGCCGACCTGCGCCGTCAGTTCGACAAGCTCGAAGGCAAGGGCAGCCTGATCGCCAAGAACTTCACCAGCGGCTCGGATTCGGTGGGCGCAGCGCGGCAGACCGCCTACCACCAGAACGTCGACCGCTTCGACGACCTGATCCTCGGCCCCAACCTCTGGGCCGGCTTCGCCAAGGCCAAGCCGGGGCCCACCGTAGGCCTGGTGGGCAGCCACCAGAACGTTGCCGAGCGCCTGGCGGAGTACCGCGATGCCGGTTTCTCCACCTTCATCCTGGCGGGCAACCCGCACCTGGAAGAAGCCCTGCGCATCGGCCAGGAAGTCCTGCCCCTGGTGCACCAACGCCCCGTCGCCCAGGCGACGCCGCTACAGGCCCGCGCCTGAGCCTATAAGGAGCCCGTTCATGTCCCATCCTCTGGATACCCTCTGGTACACCCGCTGCCCGGTCCCCACGGGCCTGGGCATTGCCGTGCAGAAAGGCTGGCTGCAAGACAGCCTCGGCGCCCTCGGCACCCAGGTGCAGTCGCTGCGCGAGTCCAGCGACCAGGCCGTGCGCGAGTCGCACTTCGATCACAGCCTGCGCAACTCGGTGCGCCACGGCGGCAGCATCCCGGCCCTCTGGGCCCGGGCCCAGGGCCGGGAAACCCGGCTGATCGGCCTGTCCTGGGCCGATGAGGTGCAACTGATCCTGACCCGTGCCGACAGCGGCATCCACCGCATCAAGGACCTCAAGGGCCGACGCTTCGGCCTGCCGGACTGGGCCGGCGCACAGATCGACTTCACCCGCGCCCAGGCCCTGCGCGGCCTGGAAAACGCCCTGGGCCTGGACGGCCTGCAAGTGGGCGACCTGCAACTGGTGAACTACCGCTACGGCGGCACCTTCAGCGACCCCCAGGTGCAGACCCTGGCCGACACCCCGGTCAGCGCCCAGCCCAGCAGCGGACGCAACCTGGAACTGCAGGGCCTGCTGCGAGGCGAAGTCGACGCGATCTTCCTCAAGGGCGCCAGCGCCGCCCGCCATGCCCATGAGTTCGGCCTGCGTACCCTGATCGACACCGGCGCCCACCCCGACCCGCTGATCCGCTGCAACAACGGCACACCGCGCACCCTGACGGTGGACAGTCATCTGCTGGAGCAGCACTTGGACGTCGCCACCGGGATTCTCGGCGCGGTGCTGCGGGCCGAAGACTGGGCCCGCCACCACCCGGAAGACACACGCCGCTACCTGGCCCGGGAAACCAACAGCAGCGAGTACTGGATCAGCGCCGCCTATGGCGAGGATGCCCACCTGCGCCTGGGCACCGGCCTGGAAGAACAGGCCATCGACGCCTTGCAGGATTTCAGCGCCTTCCTGCGGCGCTGGCGCTTCATCCCGCAGCAGGTGGATGTGCGCCAATGGATCGACCGCCGGCCGCTGGATGCGCTGCTGGCTACCCCTACCGCTCTGGCCGGCTGACCGCGCCAGGTTTCATGGATTCGAACTGAAGACCCTTATGAGCAAATCACTCGATACCCTCTGGTACACCCACAGCCCGGTGCCCACCGGGCTCGGCATCGCGGTACAGTCCGGACGCCTGGCAGAGGCCTTCCTGCCGTTCGGCACCAATATCCAGTCCCTGCGCGAATCCAGCGAACGCGAAGTGCGCGAGGCCCACTACGACCACCACCTGCAGAACTCGGTGCGCCACGGCGGCAACATCCCGGCCATCTGGGCCTACTCCAGCGGCGTGCAGACCCGGGTCCTGGGCTTGTCCTGGAGCGACGAGGTGCAGTTGATCCTGACCACCGCCGAAAGCGGCGTGAAGAGCATCCGCGACCTGAAGAACCGGCGCTTCGGCCTGCCCAAGTGGGCCAACGTGCAGATCGACTTCACCCGGGCCCAGGCCCTGCGCGGCCTGGAGAACGCCCTCAGGTTAGAAGGCCTGGAAGTGGCCGACGTGGAACTGGTGGACTACCCCTACGGCGGCACCTACAGCGACGAGCAGAAGCAGCACCTGTACGGTTCCGAAGTGAGCCTTGGGGTGACCCGCTTCAGCCGGCGCAACAACGAACTGATCGGCCTGCTGCGGGGCGACATCGATGCGATCTTCCTCAAGGGCGCCCACGCCGTGCACCTGGCCAACGAGTTCGGCCTGCAGGTGGTTGTGGACACCGGCTCCCACCCCGACCCGCTGATCCGCTCCAACAACGGCACCCCGCGTACCCTGACCGTGGACACCCACCTGCTGCGCGAGCACTTCGACGCCAGCGTGAAGATCGTCGACACCGTATTGCGCACCGAACAATGGGCCTGGGCCAACCCCGAGGAAACCCGGCGCTTCCTGGCCCGGGAACTGAACACCAGCGAGTACTGGGTGGCGGCCGCCTATGGCGAGGATGCCCACCGACGCCTGCGCACCACCCTGGATGCGCGATCCATCGAGGCCTTGCAGGACTTCACCGATTTCCTGCATCGCTGGCAGTTCATTCCCCGGCGTTTCGACGTGCGCGAGTGGATCGACTTCAGTGTGCTGGAGACGGTCATCGGCTCCACCTCCCGCGTGGCGGTATAACCCCACGAACTGACGGTGGAACCCGTAGGAGC
>NZ_VYKE01000293.1:0-3174 GCF_032424515.1 Pseudomonas sp. JV245A | reverse complement strand
GGTGGTGGCCCGGCCCTGGTCTCGGCGCAACTGGCGGATGTTGTCCAGCACCTGGCGTTCGCTGATGGCGTCCAGGGCGCTGGTGGCGTCGTCGAGGCAGAGAATGTCCGGCTCCCCCAGCAGCGCCCGGGCCAGGCTCAGGCGCTGGCGCTGGCCACCGGAGAGGGTGACCCCGCGATCGCCGAGGCGGCTGTCCAGCCCTTGGGGCAAGCGTTCCAGTACGTCTTCGGCGGCTGCCAGGGCCAGGCCCTGGCGCAGTTGCCGGTGGCTGGCGTCGGGGGCCGTGAGGCGCAGGTTGGCCGCCAGGGTGTCGGAAAACAGGAAGCTTTCCTGGGGCACCACATGCACCCGGCGCCGCAGCTGTTGCAGGTCCAGGTCGCGCACGTCCTGCCAGCCGCTGAGTTCCGAGCCCAGCAGCACCCGGCCGGCACCGGCCTCGGTGAGGCGCGGCAGGAGGCTGGCCAACAGGCTCTTGCCGGTGCCGGTGGCGCCCACCAGGGCCACCACCTCGCCGGGCTCAAGGCTCAGGGAGCAGTCATCGAGAATCTTCCGGCCACCGCCGGGGGCGCTGACGCTGACCCCCTCCAGGCGCAACCCCAGGGGCGCCTGGGGCAGCCGGGCGTTGCCACTGCGGATGTGCAGCGGCTCGTCCAGCAACTGCCAGATGCGCTCGGCACTGGAGCGGGCATCGGCAAAGGTCTGCATCACCCGGCCGATGCCTTCGATGCGAAACACCAGGGTGGTGACGATCAGCAGGGCGCTGACCAGCTCGCCGATCCCCAGCTGCCCGGCCGCCACCTGATGAGCGCCGTAGACCAGGATCCACACGTGGCTGAGGGCGACCACGGCCTGGGGCAGGGGGATACGCGAACTGGAATAGGCCAGGGCCCGGCGCGCGTGCTCGGCGAACAGCCCGACCTGGGCGGCAAAACCCTGGATGCGGCTGTGCTCCAGGGCGAAGGACTTGATCACCCGCACCCCGCCGATGCCCTCGCTGAGGTCCTGGTTGACCCGGTCGTAGGCAGCGCCCACTGCGCGGTCAAGGCTCACCAGGTGCTCGGTCTGGCGCACGAAGATCCACAGTCCGCAGGCGGTGAGCAGCAGCGGCACCACCGCCAGCCAGGGGCTGTACCAGGCCAGCAGGCCGACCGTGGCCAGCACCACCAGGGGCGTTTCCACCACCTGGCGCCAGAAGCTGATCAGGGCATCGCGGACCTTGTCTGCATCACGGGTGGTGCGGGTGATCATTTCACCCATGCCGTGCTGCCAGTGGTAGCCCAGGTGCAGGCCCTGGACCTGCTGCAGGATGCGCTCGCGCAGGCGGGTCAGCAGTTCCTGGCTGAGCACCAGGGACAACACCGTGGCGGCGTACTGCAACAGGCCGCGGCCCAGGGCCACCGCCAGCAGCAGCCACAGCCAGTACCAGCCCAGGCTGGCATCCAGGCTGCCGTCGGCCAGGTGCTTTACCGCCTGCCCGCTGCTGACATCGTTGACCGCATGGCCGATCAGCCACTGCTGCCAGACCAGCCCGAGGTTGACGGCGACATAGAGCAGCGCCACCAGGGTGAAGCGCCAGGGCACTTCCCGGTAGATCGCCAGCGCGCGCAAAAGAGGGTGTTTTTCGATCATGCAGGGCTCGTTCAAAAAATCGGCCACCCCCGTAGGAGCAGACTTGCCGGCGAAGAGGCCCTCGAGCCTTGTGTCGGTCTTGAGGACGCCTTCGCTGGCGAGCCAGCTCCTACGGTGTGCGTGATGCCATGGTTATTGGTAGGAGCCGGCTTGCCGGCGAAGAGGCCCTCGAGCCTTGTGTCGGTCTTGAGGACGCCTTCGCTGGCAAGCCAGCTCCTACGAGGGATGGCGGTGGTTGGGGTTATGGCGCGGGGCGGGTCGCGCCCTGTTGCTCCTTGGCGTTGAGGATCGCGGTGTATTCGCCCGGGTCGACGCCGTTGAGGTAGTAGTTGCCCACGTGGTGCAGGCGCCAGCGGATCGGGTCGTGGGTGGTGTGCACCCGGGCATTGCGCCAGAAGCGGTCGAGGTTCCATTTGCTCAGGGAGGAACTGGCCCCCAACAGCGAGAAGATGTCGCTGGAGATCTTCAGCGAGGCGCTGTCGGAATGGGCCCGGGCGGTGGCCACGGACAGGATCAACTGATCCTGCAGTTCCTTGTTGTCCGGGTCCAGCTCGTGTTCGTCGAACACCCGCGCGGCATCGCGCAGCAAGGATTCGGCAGCACGCAGGGCCACCGCGTATTCACCGATCTGCTTGATGATGTGCGGCTCTTCGCTGGCGTGGTCGACGCCGCTTTCCACCCAGGGCCGGGCGTGCTGCTTGAGGTAGTCCACCGCGGCCCCCAGGGCTCCGGCGGCGATCCCGGTGTCGATGGCCGCATGGAGGATCTGCGGGAAGGTCAGGCCGGTGCGTTTCATCGGGCCCTTGCGCGGCGAGACAAAGTCTTCGTCCAGTTCGATGTTGTCGAACAGCACCGTGCCGCTGACCGAATTCTGCTGGCCGAAGGCATGCCAGTCGTCCACCAGGGTCAGGCCCGGGGCGTTGCGGTTGAGCAGCACCCCGGCGCCGCCTTCTTCGCTGGCGGCGGTCAGGGAAATCCATTCGGCCAGGTAGGAACCGGTGGAGTAGAACTTGCTGCCGTTAAGGATCAGCTTGCCGTCGGCGCGGCGCTCGATACGGGTCTTGAGGGCGAACTTGTTCTTGCCGCCGATCTCCGCCAGGGCATTGCCCAGGCGCTTGCCGGCCAGCACGTCGCTGACCAGGCGGTCGCGCACGGCATCCGGGTAACCGTTGAAGATGCCCCGCAGCATCACGTTGTGGATCTGCAGCAACTGGCCGACACCGCCATCGGCCACCGAGATCAGGCGCACCGTTTCGACGATGGTGGCCACCGAGGCCCCCAGGCCACCGAATGCCTTGGGCACACCGATGGCGGTCAGGCCGCTGTCGGACAGCAACTGCGCCTGGCGCCGCGGCAACTGGCCGTTGGCCTGGCTGTCGGCGGCGATGGCGGCGATTTCCGTGGCGATTTCCCGGGCCACGGCGATGGCTTCGGCCTCGCTGCCCAGGATACGGACCGGAGTGACAGGAAGGGCTTGAACGCTACTCATGCTGGTACCTCTATCTGAAGAAATCTGCCCCCAGGGGCGTGTGTATCGACCTGATC
>NZ_VYKE01000292.1:0-3247 GCF_032424515.1 Pseudomonas sp. JV245A | reverse complement strand
TGCTCCAGCAGCGGCGCCGCGCGCTGGTTGTCGAAAAAGGTCAGTTCGGCCTGGGGCTGGCTGCCGTTGAACGGCAGGTTGTAGCCCGGCAACAGCGCCCGGCCCAGGGCCGACTGCGGGTTGCCCAGCAGTTCGGCCACCGCCCCGCTCTCCATCAGCCGGCCGCCCGCCAGGGACGCGGCGTGGCTGCAAATGGCCTTGACCACTTCCAGCTCGTGGGTGATCAGCACAATGGTCAGCCCCAGCTCGCGGTTGATCTGCGCCAGCAATTGCAGGATCGACGCCGTGGTTTCCGGGTCCAGGGCGCTGGTGGCCTCATCCGACAGCAGGTAACGCGGCCCGGCGGCCAGGGCCCGGGCGATGCCCACCCGCTGCTTCTGGCCACCGGACAGTTGCGAAGGATAGGCCTGGGCCTTGTCGCCAAGACCCACCAGTTCCAGCAGTTCCAGAACCCGCGCGCGGCGCTGGCTTTTGCCCAGGCCGGCAATTTCCAGAGGCACCGCGACGTTGTCCTGAACCGTGCGCGAATGCAGCAGGTTGAAGCCCTGGAAGATCATGCCGATGCCCTGGCGCTGCCGGCGCAGCTCGCTCACGGACAAGGCGCCAAGGTCCTGGCCGTCCATCAGGATGCGCCCGCTGCTGGGCCGCTCCAGCAGGTTCAGGCAGCGCAACAGGGTCGACTTGCCGGCGCCGCTGCGCCCGAGAATGCCGTACACCGCCCTGTCGGGAACCGTCAGCGAAACCCGATCCAGTGCCGCGGGCTGGCCTTCGCCGTAGACCTTGCAAAGCTGCTGGACCTCGATCATGGCTGGCGGTCCGTGACGGGAATCACCGAGCCCGAGTAGGTCCGGGTAATGAACGCCGCTACTTCCGGCGAGTTGAGGTCCTTGGCCAACTGACGGATGCGCGGGTCATCCTGCAGCTTGGGGGTGGTCACCAGGATGTTGGCGTAGGGATTGTGCTCGGCCTTTTCCAGGCCCAGGGCATCCTTGGCCGGCACCAGCCCGGCCTCCAGGGCGTAGTTGCCATTGATCACCGCCAGGTCCACGTCGTCCAGGGCCCGGGGGATCTGCGGCGATTCGATCTCCAGGATCTTCAGCTGTTTCGGGTTGTCGGCGATGTCCCTGGGGGTCGCCTGATCCCGGGCCGGGTCGGTGAAACCGGGCTTGAGGCGGATCAACTGGTAGCTCTGCAACAGGTACAGCGCGCGGCTGAGGTTGGTGACATTGTTGGGCACCGCGACGCTGGCGCCCTGGGGCAACTGCTCGAAGCGCTGGTGACGCTTGGAATAGATCCCCAGGGGCTCGATGTGCACGCTGGCAGCCACGGCGAAGGGCTGGCCCAGGGCCTGTTCCTGAGACTTGAGGTACGGCAGGTGCTGGAAGTAGTTGGCGTCCACATCGCCGTGGGCCAGCAGTTCGTTGGAGTTCACGCCATTGGGAATCTCGATGATCTTGAGCTGCAATTGCGGGTCGAGTTTTTGTACGTAGGCGAGGATCTCGGCATGGGGCACCGGGTCGGCGGCTACCCGCAACGGCTGCGCCGCAGTGGTCGGCAGGGCCGCCCCCAGGCTGGCCAGCAACGCCAGGGTCAAGACGGTGTTCTTCAGCATGGCAGTGTCCTTGAGCAGCGGATGAAGGTCAGGCACTCAGTGCCTTGGGCACCAGGGCATCGGGGTAGAAACGCCGGGCCACGTCCGGATGCGAACGCAGGCGGCCCTTGAGGTAGTTCCAGCCCACTTCGCGAAATAGCGGGTTGTCGGGGTCGCTGGCCGGGCCCCGGGCTTCGCGCAACAAGGCTTCGGGCAAGGGATACAGCGGCACCCGGGCATCGAGTTGGGCACCGAGGAAAAACGCGATGGACAGCCGCTGGCGATCCGCGGGCGGCGACTGCACCCGGTGCACGGTAGCGCGCAGATAGCCGTGGGTGGCCAGTTCCAGCAGCTCGCCGATGTTCACCACCAGGGTGTTGTCCCGGGGCGGCGCGTCGATCCAGCGGCCCTCCTCCACTTCCACCTGCAGGCCGGCCTGCTGGTCCTGCAGCAGAAAGCTGAGGAACCCGGAATCCTTGTGGGCTCCCACGCCTTGGTTGCTCTGCCCCGGCGCGCGGCCAGGGTAGCGGATCAGCTTGATGTGCTCGTTGGGCCGTTCGCCGTACAGCCCATCGAAGGCCTGTTCCGGCAGTGACAATGCCTGGGCAAAGCCGCGCAACAGGCGCAGGGACATGGCGGTCATTGCCTGCTGCCACTCCAGCAGCACGGGCTTGAACGCCGGCAGTTGCGCCGGCCATTGGTTGGGGCCCTGCAAGCGGGTCCAGGGCGGGCTGTGGGGATCCAGGGGCAAGGCCTGGCGCTCGGCCCCCAGGTCGAACTGTTCCCGCAGGTCCGGCTGGCCCCGGGTGATCTCCGAAGCCGCCTGGTTATAGCCGCGAAAGTGCGGCGAGTGGATCATGCCCACGGCCGCCTTGTCGGCCTCGGGCAAGGCAAAGAACGCCCGCGCCTGGTCCTGCACCCGGCGCAGCAGGCCGCTGTCGACTCCGTGCCCGGTCAGGTAAAAGAAACCCACGTCCCGCGCCGCCTGGCGCAAGCCGTCGAGAAAGATCCGACGCTGCTCCGGGTGGCCCTGCAATTGGCTCAGGTCCAGGACCGGCAGCGCGGTGATATCCAGCGAGTGCGGCATGCTTCACTCCCCTGTGAATGGACGATGTCCGCAGGTGCGGCTCAGAGCTTGGCGATGGAGACTTCGGTGGACTTGACGAAGGCGATCACTTCGCTGCCGACCTTGAGTTCCAGGTCGCGCACCGAGCGGGTGGTGATCACCGAAGTGACAATGCCCGAGGCGGTCTGCACGTCGATTTCCGAAACCACCTGGCCTTCGTGGATCTCCTTGATCACGCCCTTGAACTGGTTGCGTACGTTGATCGCTTGAATGGTCATGCTGAAAAGTCCTTTGCTGGCACCGGGCTCAGGAGTTGAGCGGCTGGGGCTAAACATGCGCCTTTGGCAAAAGCCTTAAAAGGAATAAATAATTAGATAGTTATCTCTTTTAGGAATATAAAAGACCCAGCCTCCCGCCCTCGCGCAGCCTTGACCCTGCCCGCCGGCTTTGCTTCCCTGTGCCCTGCACTGATCACTCTCGATAGATACCAGGAGGTAAGCATGCGCACGTTGATGCTGGCAGACACGCAGGTTCCGGTGATTGGCCAGGGCACTTGGCGGATGGGCGAGGACCGCCACCTGCGGGATCAG
>NZ_VYKE01000291.1:0-3260 GCF_032424515.1 Pseudomonas sp. JV245A | reverse complement strand
CTTCCTCGGTGACGCTGTTGAGCTCTTCGGCCGCCGACGCCAACTGATGGGCGGAGCCGGAAATACTCTGCAGGGTGTCGCGCAGCTTTTCCTGCATCGTGACCATGGCTTGCAGCAGGCGCCCGGCTTCGTCGCTGCCATCGACCGTGATGGGGCGGGTCAGGTTGCCTTCGGCGATCTCTTCGGCGGCCCTCAGGGCATTGGCGATGGGCTGGGTGATGCTGCGGATCAGGCGCCAGGCGAACAGCAGGGTCAGGGCGCTGGCCAGCACCAGCAGCCCTACCACCAGATTGAAGGCTCTGCGGTACTGAGCGGCAGCATCATCGTCGGCGACGGTGGCGTAATGGCTGTTGATCTCCACCAGTTGGTTGAGGACCGCGTTGATCTTTTCGGCGCTGTCCATCAGGTCGGTATTGAGCAGTTGTTGCATGGCCTCAAGCTGGTTGTTGTGCGACAGCTCGATCAGTTGGCTCTCCAACTGCCGGTGGTGGCTCAGCAGCGTGCCGTATTGCTCGTAGGCAAGGCGCTCCTCGGGGCTGCTGATGAGCTTCAGGTACTGGGCCCGGGCTTCTTCGATCTTCTGGTTGCGCTGGTCGATGGCATCCAGGGTCTGCTGCTGGGCCTGGGGTTCGCGGTTGAGCAGCAGCCGGTAGGCCTGGACCCGTTGGCGCAGGCTGAGCTGGGTGAATTCATCGACGCTCTTGATGCTCGGGATGGTGTCCTGGCTCATGCGCTCGGTGGCTGAGCGGATCTTGCCCATCTGATTCAGGGCGAACACCCCGAGAAACAGCATCAGGCAGCCGATCAGGGCAAATCCGAGGAAAGCCCTCGGGGCAATATTCAGGGAGCGCAGGGACATGGACATTACCTCGGGTGAGCGCTTTATTGCGCTGGCAGGATCAGGGACGTACCTGTCTATCGCGTTGAACAATGGCTTCTTGAACCGGCGGATGCAGTTTCAGAAATTTCTTATGCGTAACTGGGAAAGTTCATAAAAGTCCGAGACTCCGACGAGGCGTCAGGAACCGGAGCGCAGAATGACAGTCTCTAACAGCTCTCGCGGAAGGGTCATCGCCAGTAAAATCAAGGCTTTGCGCCTGGATAACCCTGGCATCCAGGGTGACTTTTCTTTATCGTACGCGCCCTTTGCAAAAAGCCCGGAAGATCAAAATGTTGGAAGCATCCCTCAGCCAATTGGAACAGCTGGTCAGCGACTTGGTGGTACAGAACCAGGAACTGCTCGGTACGAACGCAGCCCTCAAGGAACAACTGGACCAGGCCAAGGATGAAAACGAAAGCCTGCAACTGAGCCTGATGGAGCAGGAAGAAAAGCAAGGCGCCACCGCTGCCCGCATCCAGGCGCTGGTTGAGCGTGTCAGCGCGAGCCCGGCCAATCCATGAGACATCACATCGATGGAGTGAAGGTCGTTTCGATCCTGGGGGAGGATTACTCGATCAAGGCGCCGGCCGGGGAAGAACAGACCCTGATGGACGCTGCGCTGATGCTCAAGGCGGCCCTGGCCGACACCAAGAAGAAGTACCCGACGCTGATCGGCGAGCGCCTGCTGGTGCTGGCGGCGATGAACCTGTGCTCGCAGCAGATCGAGATGCAGAAGCGCCATGCCCAGGAACTGGAGCGCTATCAAGAGCAAGTGAGCGCCACTGTCGAGGTCATCGCCAAGACCATTCAACAGAACTGACGGAACTGCACACAGCCGCAGGGTTATATGTTGGACAAACATAACTAATGTTTGTATACAACCTTCCGCGGCTGGCGCGACATTTCAGCCTCTTATACCAATAAGAAAGAGGTGTTCCATGCAATTCTGGCGACGCAGTATTCAATGGCAACTGGTCCTCAGCATGGGCTCGGCCCTGCTGGTCAGCCTGCTGGTGGTGGTGGCGGTCTACACCGTGGTGATCAACCACCTGACCCAGAACTACCTGGTGGACAAGGCGCTGCCTTCGAGCATCGAAGCCATGCGCAACGATATCGAGCGCATCCTCGCCCAGCCGCTGACGGTCGCCCGGGACATTGCCAGCAACGGCATGCTGCGCGATTGGCTGGCAGGCGGCGAGGATCCGGCCCAGGCCCAGGTGTTCGTCGACTACCTGGAAGGCATCCGCGCCGAAAATCAGGCCTTCACCACCTTGATGGTGGGCACCGCGACCAACCACTACTACAACGAGAAGGGGCTGGATCGCACCCTCAGCCGTTCCAATCCCAAGGACGCCTGGTTCTACAGCTTCATCGACAGCGACAAGCCGCGGCTGCTCAACATCGACACCGATGTGGCCACCGGCGAGTTGGCGATGTTCATCGACATGCGGGTAAAGAAGGACGGCAAGCTGGTGGGGGTGGCCGGGCTCGGGCTGAAGATGCAGGCGCTGTCGCAATTGATCCATGACTTCAGCTTCGGCGAGCGCGGCAAGGTCTATCTGGTGCGCGCCGACGGATTGATCCAGGTTCACCCCGAGGCGCAGTTCAGCGGCAAGCGGCACCTGTCCGAGCAGATCGGCGAGTCGGCCGCCCAGGCGGTCATGGGGCACGAGGGGCTGGCCAGCAGCCGGTTCGTGCGCGACGGCGAAGACTTTGTGGCCCTGAGCCTGCCACTGCGGGGCATGGGGTGGTCGCTGGTGGCCGAGGTGCCCGAAGCGCAGATCTACGCCGATGCCCGGCAAACCTTGTGGCTGACCACCGGCATCGGCCTGGCTATCGCCCTGGTCTGCCTGTTGCTGGTGATCTGGCTGGCTCGCGGCCTGGTGCGGCCGGTGCGTCAGGTGACCGCCGGGCTGGTAGCCATCGGCAGCGGTGGTGGCGACCTGACCCTGCGCCTGGATGCCAGCCGGGCCGACGAGCTGGGGGACCTGGCCCGGGGCTTCAATCGTTTTCTCGACAGCCAGCACGGCATGATCGGCGAAGTGCTGGCCACCACCGAGCGTCTGCGCTCATCCGTGGGGCAGGTGGCGGCGGTGGTGGAGAACACTGCCGAGCGCTCGGGGCGGCAGCAGGAAATGACCGACATGGTGGCCACGGCCGTGCACCAGATGGGGCTGACCGTCCAGGACATCGCGCGCAATGCCGGGCAGGCGGCCGATGCGTCCCAGGCGGCCCGGGATGAGGCCCAGCTGGCCCAGGGGGTGGTGGACGGCTCGATCCGGCACATCGAAAGCATGTCCGGGGAAATTGCCCTGGCCGCCAGCGCTGTCAGTGAACTGGCGCATCAGGTGGCCTCCATCGATCAGGTATTGGCGGTGAT
>NZ_VYKE01000290.1:0-3303 GCF_032424515.1 Pseudomonas sp. JV245A | reverse complement strand
GGCAAGCCGGCTCCTACGGGCTACCGCATCCCCAACGCATCACTCTGATAACCGTTCAGCCCCTCTAGACTGGTCATCCGCCGCAAAAGCGGGTGAAAATGTGCGCGCCGAAAACGCCTACAATCCATCCGTTTGAATATGCACCGCATGTCCATGCGACTTTTCGAGTGCGCGAGCCTGTGGCGTCGCCGCGTAATACCGCACCACCCAGGACACCTTCGACATGAATGGCCCCCACTCCGGCAGCGAAGCCGCCAACCTGATTGCCCGCCTGGACTGGTCGGCCACTCCCCTCGGAGAATCCGGCCACTGGCCCCAGAGCCTGCGCACCGCCGTGGACATCGTGATCCATTCGCCGATGCCGATGCTGCTGCTGTGGGGCGCCGAGCTGACGCAGATCTACAACGACGGCTTCGCCCTGCTGGCGGGCAACAAGCACCCCAGTGCCTTCGGCCACCCGGCGCACCTGACCTGGCCGGAACTGATGGACTTCACCGACCCGATCTACCGCGCCGTGCTCAACGGCCAGGTGCGCACCTTCAGCGAACAGCGCTTCAGCCTGCAACGCACCAACGGCAGCGAATACGACCTGTGGCTGGACCTGACCTACAGCCCGATCCGCAACGAACGCGGCGACGTCGCCGGAATCCTGGTCACCGCCATCGAGACCAACGAGCGCCGGCGCATCGCCCTGGAACTGCAGCAGCGCTCCGACGACAGCCTGCGCGCCCAGCACGAGACCGAAGAGCGCCTGCAACTGGCCCTGGCGGCCACCGACGCGGTGGGCACCTGGGATTGGGACATCGGCGAAGACCGCTTCATCGCCGACGCGCATTTCGCCCAGTTGCACAGCGTCGATCCGCAGCAGTCCCGGCAACTGCCCATCAGCGAGTACCTCAAGGGCGTGCACCCGGAGGACCGCGGCATGGTGGCCCGGGGCATCAAGCATTGCATCACCCACGGCACCGAATACGCCGAGGAGTACCGCCTGCAACTGGCCGACGGCCAGTTGCGCTGGGTGTTCGCCCGAGGCCGCTGCTACAAGGACCACCATGGCCGGCCGACGCGTTTTCTCGGCGCGGCCCTGGACCTCACCGAACGCAAGCAGATGGAACAGGCGCTGCGCCAGAGCCAGACCGAGCTGCAACTGATCATCAATGCCATGCCCGTGCTGATCGGCTATGTCGACCACGAGGAACGCTTTCGCCTGAACAACAGCGCCTACCTGGACTGGTACGGCCTGACCCCGCAGGAACTGTACGGCAAGAGCATCCGCGAAGTGGTCGGCGACGATATCTACGCCACTCGCGCCGAGAACATCAAGGCCGCACTGGCCGGCAAGCCGTGCAGCTTCGAGGCCAGCTCGCCGCACCGCGACGGCCGGCCGCGCCATGCCCTGATGAAGTACCTGCCGCGTTACGGCGCCGACGGCGCGATCAATGGTTTCTACATCTTTGTCATCGACGAAACCGAGCGCCGGCAGACCGAAGAAGCCCTGCGCAATCTCAACGAAACCCTGGAGGAACGGGTCAACCAGCGTACCGAGGCCCTGGCCACTGCCAACCAGCGCCTGCAGAACGAAATGTTCGAGCGCGAACGCGCCGAAGATGCCCTGCGCCATGCGCAGAAGATGGAAGCCGTGGGCCAGCTCACCGGCGGCATCGCCCACGACTTCAACAACATGCTCACCGGCATCATCGGCAGCCTGGACCTGATGCAGCGCTATATCGACAACGGCCGCGGCGCCGAGATCGGCCGCTTCACCGAAGCGGCCATGGCCTCGGCCAAACGCGCGGCGTCCCTGACCCACCGCCTGCTGGCGTTCTCCCGGCGCCAGTCCCTGGACCGCCAGCCGCTGGACCCCAACCAGCTGGTGCGCTCGCTGCAAGAGCTGTTCAACCACACCAAGGGCGAGCACATCGAGCTGCAGATGCAATTGGCGGACGGCGTGTGGCCGGTGAACACCGACGCCAGCCAGCTGGAAAATGCCCTGCTCAACCTGGTGATCAACGCCCGCGACGCCATGCCCGACGGCGGTAGGCTGCTGATCGAAACCGCCAACAGCTACCTCGACGGCAGCGACATCAGCACCCTGGAACCGGTCAAGGCCGGCGACTACGTGATGCTCGGCGTCAGCGACAACGGCACCGGCATGAGCCCGCGGATCCTGGCCAAGGCCTTCGACCCGTTCTTCACCACCAAGCCCATCGGCCAGGGCACGGGCCTGGGGCTGTCGATGATCTACGGCTTCGCCCAGCAGTCCGGCGGCCACGTGACCATCAGCAGCGAACCGGACCAGGGCACCTGCGTGCGCCTGTACCTGCCGAGGCTGTTCGCCGCACCACTGGACAGCGCCGAACCCGCCACCCTCAACCAGGCGCCCCAGGCCATCGCCGGGGAAACCGTGGTGGTGGTGGAAGACGACCCGGCAGTGCGCATGCTGGTGCTCAATGTCCTCGCCGAACTGGGCTACCGCGCCTTCGAGGCCGAAGATGCGCGCAGCGCCCTGCCCTTGCTGGAATCGCCGATGCGCGTCGACCTGCTGGTGACCGATGTCGGCCTGCCGGGCATGAACGGCCGGCAACTGGCGGAGATCGCCCGCCAGCAGCGGCCCGGGCTCAAGGTGCTGTTCATGACCGGCTATGCGGAAAAGGCGGCCGAGCGCCAGGGCTTCCTGGAGCCGGGCATGGACCTGATGGCCAAGCCGTTTTCCATTGAGGAAATGGCCCAGAAGATTCGTCAGATGATCGGCCGCGCGTCCTGAATTCAGGCATAATCCGCGGCCGCCGATTTCCCGCTACAAGGTCACCCGCCCATGAAAGCCCAAGCCCGCCACATCCTGGTGAAAACCGCCGAAGAGGCTGAACAGCTCAAGCAGCGCATCGCCAAGGGTGAAGCCTTCGACGTACTGGCGAAGAAATACTCCACCTGCCCATCCGGCAAGCGCGGCGGCGACCTGGGGGAAGTGCGCCCGGGGCAGATGGTCGGTGCCATCGACCAGGTCATTTTCAAGAAGCCCCTGCGCACCGTGCATGGCCCGATCAAGAGCAAGTTCGGCTATCACCTGGTGCAAGTCTTCTTCCGCGACTGACTCCGGGCCCTGCAGGAGCTGGCTTGCCAGCGAAGGCGCCCGCAAGGTCAACGCCCGGTTCAATGGCCTCTTCGCCGGCAAGCCGGCTCCTACAACCTCTCCCTGCCCTGTAGGAGCTGGCTTGCCAGCGAAGGCGCACGCAAGGTCATCGCCCGGTTCAATGGCCTCTTCGCCGGCAAGCCGGCTCCTACAACCTCCACCTGCCCTGTAGA
>NZ_VYKE01000289.1:0-3316 GCF_032424515.1 Pseudomonas sp. JV245A | reverse complement strand
CGCCCTGGCCCTGTTCTTCGTGCTGAGCGCGCCACTGGCTCAGGCCCTGGAAGCCACCCCTTACGTGTACCGCACCGTGGCCGAGCAGCCGCAGAACCTGCAGGACCGGGAAATCGCCGGTCTCTTCGACCGCTGGAACAGCGCCCTGCAGACCGGCAACCCGCAAGCCGTGGTCAGCCTCTATGCGCCCAACGCGGTGCTGCAACCGACCGTCTCCAACCAGGTGCGCAGCACCCACGCGCAAATCCAGGACTACTTCGAGCACTTCATGGCCTCGCGGCCGGTGGGTCAGATCAACTACCGGGAGATTCGTCACCTGGGCCCGGATGCGGCCATGGACAGCGGCGTCTACACCTTCACCCTGACTGCCGCCGACGGCAAGAAACAGCAGGTCCAGGCCCGTTACACCTTTCTCTACGAGCGCCTGGGCGGGCAGTGGAAAATCCTCAACCACCACTCTTCGGCCATGCCGCAAGTGCAGCCGCAGTTGCAAGCCAGCCACTGATCCAGGCTCCTGTCGCCTTGCGCCGAGCCTTTGCTCGGCGTTGCTGTCACTGCTCGCGGTAGCGCCCCGGGGTCATGCCGAACCAGCGCAGGCAGGCCTTGTGAAAGCTGCTCTGGTCGCGAAAGCCCAACAGGGCGCCGATGTACTTGACGCTGCGCATGGAGTTGCGCAGAAAACTGTGGGCCAGCATCAGCCGCGCCTCGTCCTGCAGCGCCGAGAAGTGCACGTCTTCATGGCCCAGGCTGCGTTGCAGGCTGCGGGTGCTGACCCCCACTGCCTGGGCGATATGCGGCAGGTCGCTGGGCGCGCCCTGGGCCAGGGATTCGGACAGGGCGCGGCGCACCCGCGCAGTCATCGAGCCGCTGAGCAGCACATTGAGGCGGTTGCGGGCGTATTCCATGTGCAGCACATCCAGCGCCGGGTCGGCGGTGGGCAGGGCGATGGCGCAGTCCTGGCTGCTGAAGGTCAGGCTGTTGTGGGGCGCGCAGAACTGCAGGTTGTCGCCCATCAGCCGGCGCAGCATGCGCGTGTCCTCAGGCTCGGGGTAGGTGAAGGCCGCCACCAGCGGCCGCGGCTTGTGCTGGGGCAGCAGCCAGTGCAGCAGGCCCAGGGTCTGGGCGGCGCCGGCGTCGATCACCGCCCGGGGGATCAGCGAAGGCTCGGCGGTGACGTCGAAACCGATCAGTTGCAACGCGTCGGGCTTGCGTTCCAGGCACATGCAGAAGCCGTTGCTGGTCAGCGCCTGGTAATCCACCAGGCGCTGCAGCGCTGCCCCCAGGGTCGCGCAAGACATCACCGCATAGCCCAGGGCCTCCAGGTTGGCCGGGTGAGCCTTGCTGTAGGCCAGCAGCCCGAGGTCCGGGTTGCCGGTGCGGCGGGTGGCTTCGCGCATTACTTGATAGACCAGTTCCAGCCTCACGCCCTTTGGATTTTCCTCAACGTCCTGGATGCTGCTGCCGAAGGTTCTGAGCAGGGCGTCGACATTCGCGCCGCCTTCTCTCATGACATCGGCAAGCACCCGAAAGCTGGCGCTGGTCATTCTGTGCATAGGTCTTCCTGGACTAGTGGCTAAATGATATCGATGAGGCCTTTTGCATGATTGCAATAAACAAAAGGCCACAGACGAATAAGCACCGGCCCAGGTTTCCGAGGACAAGCGAAAGGTATCCGGGAACACTTCCGGGTGGCCCGGGCAGGGTCGATCATGGTTGGGCAGGGACCCTTGGGCGAGTGCGGCGGCGGGCTCGTCGTGCCACGTTCGAGGGTGCGTCGTTGGCTTGCCTATGGATCTGTCATGCAAAGCATCAAAGACTTTTATCGTGAATTGGCCGAGGGCCATTTGATGCTGGCATTCCAGCCGGTGGTGTGGCTGCCCGACAGCAGCCGGGTGCTCTACCACGAAGGGTTGCTGCGCCATGTCGATGCCCAGGGCGGGGATGTCTACCCCCTGGCGCTGCTGGAAAAGCACCAGGTGATGCGCGAGCTGGACCGCAGTGTGGTGCTCTGTGTGATCGACAGCCTGCAACGGGACGAACGCCTGCGCCTGGGGTGCAATATCTCGGCCCAGAGCGCGATCATCGATTCATTCTGGTACCCCATTGTCCAGCAGTTGCGGGACTTTCCCGGCGTGGCCGCGCGGCTGGTCATCGAGATCACCGAAAGCGCCACGCCACCGAGCATCGAGGCGGCCAGCGAGTTTGTCCTGTGCCTGCGCGAACTGGGCTGCCGGGTGGCCATCGACGATTTCGGCGCGGGCCTGGGCACCCTGGAGTTCATCCGCCAGACCCGGCCGGACATCGTCAAGATCGACAAGGGCTACATCCAGCGCGCCCGCAGCGAACTCAACAGCGCCCAGACCCTCAGCCACCTGGTGCAACTGTGCAAGACCCTGGCGCCCTGCGTGATCATCGAAGGGGTGGAGACTGCCACCGACCAGGGCCTGGCCACGGCCTGTGGTGGCGAGTGGGGGCAGGGCTACCTGTTCGGCCGCCCCCAGGTGGATCGCCTGGGGCGACGTTGCCGCCTGGCGCAGCGGGTGCCCCAGCTGTGCACGCCGGATCAGGCGTAGCCCGGGTGCATGCCCGCCTGAAGGGGTTCAATCAGCCTGCGGGGTGATGGGCGGGGTGTGGGCCGTCGGGTCTTGCACCTCGGCACTGATGGGCAATGCCTGCAGGTCTTGCTCGGGAATCTCCTTCATATCCACGCGCATGTTGCGCTTGGGCCGCTCCGGCTGGAGCGCGTCGTAGGGCAGCAGCACGGTGTCGAGCGCCGCGTCCAGGGGCAGGCTGGCGATCATCAGGATCGGGCACACCACCATCACCCAGCAGCCGCCGGTGATCATGCGTGCGTAGCCCATGTCGTAGCCGGTGAGCACTTGGGCGTTGGTCTTGACGCTGCGGTAGTAACGGTCGTCGCGAAAGTCCAGGGCATTGCCGCGAGTCATGTAGGTGCCGCAGCCGGACAGCAGCAGGGTGTTGAGCAGCAACAGGTAATTGATGATTCGGATGATCGCTCTTCCATTCAGGCCATTGGCAGGGGGGGCGCGGCTCAGGGCTTCATCGCGTCATAGGGCAGCAGCGCGGTGTCGGCCACGGCGTCCACCGGCAGGCTGACGATGGCCACCACCGGGCAGACAATGCTCATCCAGCAGAACAGCGTGACGTAGCCGTCGTAGCCGCTGGCTCCGCGCATGGTCAGCAGTTCGATATTGGCCTGGGTGCCTTTGTAGTAGTCGTAGCTGGTATGGGAATTGGGGGTGCGGGCGATCAGGGTGCCGCAGCCCACCAGGGACAGCAGGGACACAACGAACAG
>NZ_VYKE01000029.1:0-53578 GCF_032424515.1 Pseudomonas sp. JV245A | reverse complement strand
CCTGCACCCGTTGCGAAAATTCGCGCCCATCCAGTTCCAATTGCCAGATATCCGAGCTGCCGATCAGGCAGTTGTGCCGGCTCAACTCCGACAGGCTGTGCGGGCGTCCATAACGTTCCAGGTAGGAGGGCGAGGCGCATAGGTACATGCGGCGTGGGGCCAGGCGAGTGGCGACCAGGCGCGAGTCCTGCAGGCGCCCAAGGCGAATCGCCAGGTCCAGCCCTTCATGCACCAGGTCCAGGGGGCGGTTGCTGAGCTCTATATCCACTCGCAACTGCGGATAAAGGCTCATGAACCGGGTAACCAGCGGCACGATAAAGCGCTCGCCGTAGGCCACTGCACAGGTCATGCGCAGCATGCCCTTGGGCTCGCTGGTCAGGTCGCCTACGGCCCGCAGGGCCTCCTCGCGACCATCCTGCAAGCGTTGGCAATGCTGGAGAAAGGTCTGCCCGGCCTCGGTCAGGGTCACCCGGCGGGTACTGCGATACAGCAGGCGAGTCTGCAAGCGCTCCTCAAGCCGTGCCACCTGACGGCTGATATGGGACGAAGAGACCCCCAGGCGCTCGGCGGCAGCGGTGAACTGGCTGCATTCGGCGACCGCGACAAATTCGTCGATACCTTCCCAACGGTTGTCATTCATTGATTGTCCCCATACAGCAATAATGTTTTGCTTTTGCCTGGATTATTCATCGCATTGCGCTGTTTTACACTCTGTGCCTCGTTTTTATTCGCTGGAGAGTCAGGATGATCAAGTCACGTGCTGCCGTAGCCTTCGAGGCCAAGAAGCCGCTGGAAATCGTCGAAGTGGATGTCGCCATGCCCAAGGCGGGCGAGGTGCTGCTGCGGGTCGTCGCCTCCGGCGTCTGCCACACCGACGCCTACACGCTGTCTGGTGCCGACCCTGAAGGCATCTTCCCGGCGATCCTCGGCCACGAAGGCGGTGCGGTGGTGGAGGCGGTGGGCGAGGGCGTGACCTCGGTGGCTGTGGGTGACCATGTGATCCCGCTGTACACCCCGGAATGTGGCAAGTGCAAATTCTGCCTGTCGGGCAAGACCAACCTCTGTCAGGCCATTCGCGCCACCCAGGGCAAGGGCCTGATGCCTGATGGCACCACGCGTTTTTCCTACAAGGGTCAGCCGATTTTCCACTACATGGGTACCTCGACCTTTTCCGAGTACACCGTGCTCCCGGAAATCTCCGTGGCCAAGATTCCCAAGGAAGCGCCGCTGGAAAAGGTCTGCCTGCTGGGGTGCGGCGTGACCACCGGGATCGGAGCGGTGATCAACACCGCCAAGGTCAAGGCCGGTGACACCGTGGCCATCTTCGGCCTGGGCGGCATTGGGCTGTCGGCGGTCATCGGTGCGGTCAAGGCCAAGGCCGGGCGTATCATCGCCATCGATATCAACCCGGCCAAGTTCGAGATCGCCAAGCAACTGGGCGCCACCGACTGCGTCAATCCGAAGGATTTCGACCGTCCGATTCAGGAGGTCATTGTCGACATGACTGATGGCGGCGTGGATTTCTCCTTCGAGTGCATCGGCAATGTGCAATTGATGCGTGCGGCCCTGGAGTGCTGCCACAAGGGCTGGGGCGAATCGGTAATCATCGGCGTGGCCGGTGCCGGCCAGGAAATCTCCACCCGTCCCTTCCAACTGGTGACCGGCCGGGTATGGCGCGGCTCAGCCTTTGGTGGCGTGCGCGGGCGCAGCGAGCTGCCAAGCTACGTGGAAATGTCCCAGACCGGCGAGATCCCCCTGGATACCTTCATCACCCACACCATGGGCCTGGAAGATATCAACAAGGCGTTCGACCTGATGCACGAAGGCAAGAGCATTCGCTCCGTCATTCACTTCTAAGAGCAGCGGCAAGCGGCAAGCCACAGGCGCCAAGCGGGAGTTCCGCTGCGGCCCATGGCTTGCGGCGTGCCGCTGGAGGTCTGCCATGAGTCTGGAAAACCTTTCCTGCCAGAAAAGCTTCGGCGGCTGGCATAAACGCTACAAGCATCATTCCCGGGTGCTGGGCTGTGACATGGTGTTCGCCGTGTATTTGCCGCCCCAGGCCGAGCAGGGCGGTAAGCTGCCGGTGCTTTACTGGTTGTCCGGCCTGACCTGTACCGACGAGAACTTCATGCACAAGGCCGGGGCTCAACGCATGGCTGCCGAGCTGGGCCTGATCATCGTCGCTCCGGATACCAGCCCGCGTGGCCCTGGCGTGCCCGGTGACCCGGACGGTGCCTGGGATTTCGGTCTGGGTGCCGGGTTCTACCTGAACGCGACGCAGGAGCCCTGGGCCCAGCATTACCGGATGCACGATTATGTGGTGAACGAGCTGCCGGAGCTGGTGGAGGCGCATTTTCCCGCTTCGCATAAGCGTGGGATCAGCGGGCACTCCATGGGCGGTCACGGGGCATTGGTGTGCGCGCTGCGTAATCCGGGGCGCTATCAGTCGGTTTCGGCCTTCGCTCCCATCAGCAACCCGATGGATTGCCCCTGGGGGCAGAAGGCGTTTTCCCGTTACCTGGGGGAGGAACGCTCACGCTGGCGCGAGTGGGATGCCAGCGTGCTGATCGCCGAAGCCACCGAGAAGCTGCCGTTGCTGGTGGATCAGGGGGATCGTGACGACTTCCTTGCCGGTCAGCTCAAGCCTGAAGTGCTGCAGCAAGCGGCAAAGAATGCCGGGCATGAGCTGACGTTGCGGATGCAGCCGGGGTACGACCACAGCTACTTCTTTATCGCCAGTTTCATAGACGACCACTTGCAGCACCATGCACGTGCTCTTAACGCCTAATACCTGCCAAAGCAGGTAGAATCACGCCCTGACTTTTTCGGGGCGTTTTTTTATGCGTATTGGCCACGGCTACGATGTGCACCGTTTCGCTGAGGGCGACTTCATCACGTTGGGGGGGGTGCGTATTGCCCACCATTTCGGGCTGCTCGCCCACTCCGATGGTGATGTGCTGTTACACGCACTCAGTGATGCCCTTCTGGGCGCTGCCGCGCTGGGTGATATCGGCAAGCACTTTCCGGACACCGATCCGCAGTTCAAGGGCGCCGACAGCCGTGTCCTGCTGCGTCATGTTGTTGCGCTGATTCATGCCAAGGGCTGGAAGATCGGCAACGTTGACAACACCATCGTCGCCCAGGCACCGAAAATGGCACCTCACATTGAAACCATGCGGGCCTTGATTGCCGAGGACCTGCAGGTCGAGTTGGACCAGGTGAACGTGAAGGCAACCACCACCGAAAAACTCGGCTTTGTCGGCCGCGAGGAAGGCATCGCCGTGCATTCCGTGGCCTTGTTGCAACGCCCATGAATGAACTGCAATTGTTGGGCCCGCGGGCCTATGGCGATGCCCTGGGCAGCGCCGTACTCAAGGCCACTGCCGAAGACTTCCAGGTTGATGAAGTACTCGATATCCCGCTGAGCGGGGAAGGCGAGCATCTGTGGCTGTGGGTGGAAAAACGCGGCTTGAACACCGAGGAAGCGGCGCGGCGGATCGCCAAGGCGGCGGGGGTGTCGTTGCGCACTGTCAGCTATGCCGGGCTCAAGGATCGCCAGGCGCTGACCCGCCAGTGGTTCAGTGTGCAACTGCCGGGCAAGGCCGATCCGGATCTTGGCGCAGCGGAAAATCACACTCTGAAGATCCTCGAGGCCACCCGCCACAAGCGCAAATTGCAGCGTGGGGCCCATGCCGCCAATGGCTTTACCTTGCGCCTGACAGAGCTCAAGGCGGATCAGGCAGCCATCGACGAGCGCCTGAAGAGGATTGCCGCTCAAGGTATTCCCAACTATTTCGGCGCCCAGCGCTTCGGCCACGACGGTGGCAACCTGGCGGACGCCCGTAGCTGGGTTGCCCGTCAAGCGCTGCCGGAGCAGCGCAATGTGCGTTCGCGCCTGTTGTCCACCGCCCGCAGCTACCTGTTCAACCAGGCGCTGGCAGCGCGAGTGGCGGACGGCACTTGGCAGCAGGCGCAAGTGGGCGACTTGCTGGCATTTACCGACAGCCGCAGCTTTTTCATGGCCGGCCCGGATGAATGCACGGATCCGCGCCTGGCAATTCTTGACTTGCATCCCACAGGCCCGTTGTGGGGCGAAGGCGAGTCTCCGGCGGGTGGTGCGGTTCATGAACTTGAACAGCAGATGGCCGACCGCGAGGCGGCACTGTGCGAATGGCTGATAAAAGCCGGCATGAGCCACGAACGACGCATCCTGCGGCTGCCCATTGGCGGTTTGACGTGGCATTATCCCGAGCCTGATATTCTGCAACTGGAATTCGTCCTCCCGGCCGGATGTTTCGCCACCGCCTTGGTGCGTGAACTCGTCGATCTGGTGCCGGTGGGGCAGACGGACAGCTCATGCGCATTCTGATTTCTAACGATGATGGGGTAACTGCACCCGGTATCGCGGCGTTGCACGCTGCGCTGGCGGATTACGCCGAGTGCGTGGTTATCGCTCCGGATCAAGACAAAAGCGGCGCCAGCAGCTCGCTGACGCTCGACCGTCCGTTGCATCCGCACACCCTTGGCAACGGCTTTATCAGCATCAATGGCACCCCCACCGACTGTGTTCACCTGGGGCTCAACGGCCTGCTGGAGCATGACCCGGACATGGTGGTGTCGGGCATCAACCTGGGGGCCAACCTCGGTGATGACGTGCTGTACTCCGGGACGGTCGCCGCTGCATTGGAAGGGCGCTTCCTGCAACGCCCTGCGATCGCCTTTTCGCTGGTCTCGCGCCAGGTGGAGAACCTTGCTACCGCAGCCTATTTCGCGCGCAAGCTGGTGCAAGCCCAGGGCTTGCTGGATTTACCACCACGGACGGTGTTGAACGTGAATATTCCCAACCTGCCGCTTGATCATATTCGGGGCATCCAGCTGACCCGCCTGGGCCATCGCGCCCGTGCTGCGGCACCGATGAAGGTGGTCGACCCTCGCGGCAAGGCGGGTTACTGGATCGCTGCCGCCGGCGACGCCGAGGATGGCGGGCCCGGCACCGACTTTCATGCAGTGATGCAGGGCTATGTGTCTGTCACGCCGCTGCAGCTGGATCGCACCTTCAATGACGCGTTCAGGAGTTTGGATGGCTGGTTGGAGGGGCTGCGCTGATGGCTCGCGAGCAAGACGATCTGCTGCGGCGGGGAATCGGCATGACTTCCCAGCGTACCCGCGAACGCCTGATCCAGCGCCTGTATGACGAGGGGCTGTCCAACCCTCAGGTACTGGAAGTGATTCGGCGCACACCGCGGCATCTGTTTGTCGATGAGGCCCTGGCCCATCGTGCCTATGAAGACACGGCGCTGCCGATCGGCCACAACCAGACCATCTCCCAGCCTTATATGGTGGCCCGCATGAGTGAGCTGCTGCTGGCGGCCGGGCCGCTGGACAAGGTACTGGAGATCGGTACCGGCTCGGGCTACCAGACGGCGGTGTTGTCGCAGCTGGTGGAACGGGTGTTTTCGGTGGAGCGGATCAAGGTCCTGCAAGACCGGGCCAAGGAGCGCCTGCAGGAATTGAACCTGCGCAACGTCGTGTTTCGCTGGGGCGACGGCTGGGAAGGCTGGCCGGCGCTGGCGCCCTATAACGGCATCATCGTCACTGCCGTCGCCACCGATATCCCCCAGGCCCTGCTCGATCAACTCGCGCCTGGCGGGCGCCTGGTGATTCCGGTGGGGGCAGGGGAGGTGCAGCAGTTGATGCTGATCATCCGTGAAGAACAGGGCTTTGCCCGGCACGTCCTGGGGGCGGTGCGTTTTGTGCCGTTGCTCAATGGTCCCCTGGCCTGAAGGCATTTATCAGGCTGGGGTGAATTCTGTCTGGCGGGCTGTGTCTTAGTACCGTATCGATCGTCAATGAGTGATACGACGGCCAGAGGCAGGTTCTTGCGGCTGTCCTTGTGCTGGGCCAGCGGTAAAGCGCCTCTGTCCAGTTATACTTGCGTCACTTCACGCCTGAGTCAGGCAATCTATATCGTCAACCACCACAAAGGGAGCGGCGGGTGAGTCTCACAGTCATTGCGCAGCGTATAGGTACAACAAGCTTTCAGCGACTGATGATTGGCCTTGCCTTGAGTTCCTTGTTGGTCGGTTGCTCCAGCACCAAATCCAGCAGCGTGGGGGTGGTCGAGCGCAGTAACACTGTTGCGCCGCAGCGTCCTACGGTGACCACCGGGCAGTACGCGGTGCGTCGCGGAGACACCTTGTTTTCCATTGCCTTCCGCTATGGCTGGGACTACAAGGCGCTGGCCGCTCGCAACAACATCGCCGAGCCTTATACCATCCATCCTGGGCAGGTCATTCGCTTTGACGGCCGCACTGGCACTACGCCGGCAACGGTTGTTACCAGCACCCAGTCCAGTGCCTCTTCCTCCAGCAAGACCACGGTCATTCGTCGCCCGGCAGGCACCACGACAACGCCTGCAACTGCCACCACCACCAACCCAGCGAGCAAGCCGGCGCCTGCTCCGGCTACCCCCGCGGGCCCCGCTCCTACGGGTTGGGGATGGCCTTCGAACGGTATTCTCATTGGAAAATTCTCTTCAAACGGTAGTTTGAATAAAGGCATTGATATCGCCGGAGATTTGGGACAGCCTGTTTTAGCTGCGTCTGATGGGACGGTGGTTTACGCCGGGAGTGGCTTAAGGGGCTACGGCGAATTAGTCATCATCAAACACAACGAAACCTACGTCAGTGCTTACGGCCACAACCGCAAGCTATTGGTTCGGGAGGGACAGCAGGTCAAAGTCGGACAGACAATTGCCGAGATGGGATCAACTGGTACAGACCGGGTGAAACTGCACTTTGAGATTCGCCGACAAGGTAAACCTGTAGATCCGCTGCAATTCCTGCCACGTCGTTGATCCGTTACCAGCCTGTTCCGCTCACGTAGAGGGAACAGGCTCCAGCGTTGCCAGGGATAAAGGCGCCGCTTGAGCCTGAGGTCGAACTCACCAAAGGACTATAACAATGGCTCTCAGTAAAGAAGTGCCGGAGTTTGACATCGACGATGAGGTTCTCCTTATGGAGAGCAGCATCGATATGGATTCGATGTCGAATAATGAGGGGGCAACTCCACCTTCCGTTCGCACCAAATCCAAAAGCTCCGCTTCATTAAAGCAACACAAATACATTGATTACACGCGTGCACTCGATGCCACGCAGCTGTACCTCAATGAAATTGGTTTTTCTCCATTGCTCTCCCCCGAAGAGGAAGTGCACTTTGCGCGGTTGTCGCAAAGTGGTGATCCGGCCGGGCGCAAGCGCATGATTGAAAGCAACTTGCGGCTGGTGGTGAAAATCGCCCGGCGCTATGTCAATCGTGGCCTGTCGCTGCTGGACCTGATCGAAGAGGGCAACCTCGGGCTGATCCGAGCGGTGGAGAAGTTCGATCCGGAACGCGGCTTCCGCTTCTCGACCTATGCCACCTGGTGGATTCGTCAGACCATCGAGCGGGCCATCATGAATCAGACCCGGACCATCCGGTTGCCGATCCATGTGGTCAAAGAACTCAACGTCTACTTGCGCGCCGCCCGTGAGTTGACGCAAAAACTCGATCATGAACCCTCCCCCGAAGAAATCGCCAACCTGCTGGAGAAACCGGTGGCCGAAGTCAAACGCATGCTCGGCCTGAACGAGCGGGTTTCTTCGGTTGATGTCTCCCTGGGCCCGGATTCGGACAAGACCCTGCTGGATACCCTGACCGACGACCGTCCGACAGATCCTTGTGAGCTGTTGCAGGACGACGATCTGTCACAAAGTATCGATCAGTGGCTTTCCGAATTGACCGAGAAGCAGCGCGAAGTGGTGGTGCGACGCTTCGGTCTGCGTGGACACGAGAGCAGCACCCTTGAAGATGTGGGCCTGGAGATCGGTCTGACCCGTGAACGGGTTCGGCAGATCCAGGTTGAAGGGCTCAAGCGCCTTCGGGAAATTCTCGAGAAGAATGGATTGTCCAGTGAGTCGCTGTTTCAGTAGCCACTGGATCGATTCACAAGAGCCCCGATCGACTCGGGGCTTTTTATTGCACGCAGCTTGTGGTTTTGAATGGGCTATTGCCAGAGAAGTTGGCTTAACTCTCAACCGTCATGTAAGCCAAAGATTACTTTTTCGTACGCATTCGGTTCTCGGCTACTTCTGCGTTGTCTAGTTTTGCGTAGGCTGTTTTTTATATTATTGATTTATATAATATTTTTTATGAAAGGCTATGAGTTTCGACAAAGTTTCACACGAATAGTGCGATTGCTCTTGCCGGGGAACTCTCTAATATCAGCCCTGTGTCGACGGATAGACACAGCCATCAAGGACGATGGTCAGGACATCGCAGGAAGCGATTCATCAGGACGATGAAAAGGAACACAGGGACTAGGGAAAAATGTGGGCGGGTCATACCGCCCCTTTTTTTCGTCTGTCGAAAAGTCCCGCCGGCATTTCCTTGCCCCAGAAACGCAAAAAGGCCCGCAAGGGGCCTTTGGGAACGCAGCTGCAATCAGCGTTCGAGATCCTTGATCTTGCCTTTGACGCCATCCCACTCTTCGGCATCCGGCAACGGATCTTTCTTTTCAGTGATATTCGGCCAGATCTCTGCCAGCTCGACGTTCAACTGAATGAATTCTTGCATCTCTTCCGGGACTTCATCCTCGGAGAAAATCGCTACAGCGGGGCATTCAGGCTCACACAGTGCGCAATCAATGCACTCATCCGGGTGAATCACCAGGAAGTTCGGGCCTTCGTAAAAGCAGTCCACCGGACAGACTTCTACGCAGTCGGTGTACTTGCACTTGATGCAGTTGTCGGTGACGACGAAGGTCATTTCTAATTCTCTCCTCAGGCGGCGGCAGCGGAGCCCCTACATGACGGGGTCGCCAGGTTTGGGAGCGATAGTCTGCGCAACCAGGCTAATAGTCCGCAGCATCCCAAACCGCGCGAGATTCTAACAGCTTGAAGGCGTTCGCGTTAGATGCGTGTCTTCAATGTATAGAGCATTTCCAGCGCTCGGCGTGGCGTCATGTCATCCAGATCCAGCTTGGCCAGGTCGTCGAGCACTGGGTGCGGCAGGCTGGCGAACATGTCGCTTTGTTGCGGAACCGAGGGTTTGCCCGGCGCTTGAGGCGCCACTTCATGGGGCAAGCTGGTGGTTTCCAGGCGGCTCAAGTGCTCCCGGGCGCGGGTGATGACTGCGCTGGGAACCCCGGCCAGCTGGGCTACCGCCAGCCCATAGCTCTGGCTGGCTGGGCCTGGAAGGACATGGTGCAGGAATACAATGCGCTCATTGTGCTCGGTGGCATTGAGGTGCACGTTGGCCACCAGCGGCTCGCTTTCCGGCAGTACCGTCAGTTCGAAATAGTGGGTGGCGAACAGGGTATAGGCGCGCAGGTGGGCGAGACGTTCTGCCGCAGCCCAGGCCAGGGAAAGTCCGTCAAAGGTGCTGGTACCGCGTCCCACTTCGTCCATCAGCACCAGGCTGCGTTCCGTTGCGTTGTGCAGGATGTTCGCGGTTTCGCTCATTTCCACCATGAAGGTCGAACGGCCGCCGGCCAGGTCGTCGCTGGAGCCGATACGGGTGAAGATCCGGTCCACCAGGGACAGCTCGCAGCTCGCCGCCGGGACGAAGCTGCCGATATGGGCCAGCAGCACGATCAGGGCCGTCTGGCGCATATAGGTGGATTTACCGCCCATGTTCGGGCCGGTGATCACCAGCATCCGCGTGTTGTCGTCCAGGCTCAGGTCGTTGGCCACGAACGGAGTGGTCAATACTTGCTCCACCACCGGGTGACGACCCTGGGTGATGCGCATGCAAGGCTCGCTGACAAAACGTGGGCAGTTGAGGTCCAGGTTCAAGGCGCGCTCGGCCAGGTTGCTCAACACGTCCAGCTCAGCCAGGGCACCAGCGGTATCCTGCAACGGCGGCAAATGGCTGATCAGGGTTTCCAGCAGCGCGTCGTAGAGCATCTTCTCCCGGGCCAGGGCACGGCTCTTGGCCGATAGCGCCTTGTCTTCGAACGCCTTGAGTTCCGGAGTGATGAAGCGCTCGGCGCCTTTCAATGTCTGGCGGCGAATGTAGTCCGCCGGGGCCTGTTCGGCCTGCTTGCTTGGCAGCTCGATGAAATAGCCATGGATACGGTTGTAGCCGACCTTGAGGTTGGCCAGGCCGGTACGGGCTTTCTCGCGGGCTTCCAGGTCAATCAGGAACTGTCCGGCGTTCTCGCTCAGCGACTGCAGCTCGTCGAGCTCGGCGTCGTAGCCGGTCTTGAGTACACCGCCGTCACGGATCACCGCCGGCGGGTTGTCGATGATGGCCTTGGCCAGCAGAGCGGCCAGCTCCGGGTAGGTGCTGGTGGTGGCAGCCAGCTGATTGAGGTGAGTGGCCTCCAGTTCGGTCATGGCTTCTTGCAGCTCCGGCAGTGCAGCCAGGGCATCACGTAGACGGGCCAAGTCCCGCGGACGGGCATTGCGCAGGCCGATCCTCGCCAGAATCCGCTCGATATCGCCGATTTCCTTCAACTGCGGTTGCAACCGTTCGAAACGGTAGCCGTCCAGCAGGCAAGTAATGGAGGACTGGCGCGCTTCCAGGACCTTGAGGTCGCGCAGCGGGCGGTTCAGCCAGCGGGTCAGCAAACGGCTGCCCATGGCGGTCTGGCAGCGATCGACCACCGATTGCAGGGTGTTGTCGCGCCCGCCCGCCAGGTTGGTGTCCAGTTCCAGGTTGCGACGGCTGGCACCGTCCAGCACCACGGTGTCATCCAGGCGCTCATGACGCAGGCTGCGCAGGTGGGGTAGGGCGGTACGCTGGGTTTCCTTGGCATAGCTGAGCAGGCAACCGGCGGCGCCGATGGCCAGGGTCAGGGTTTCGCAGCCAAAGCCCTTGAGGTCCTGGGTAGAGAACTGCTGGCAGAGGCTCTTGTGCGCCGAGTCCCGCTCGAAATCCCAGGGGGCACGGCGTCGCACACCGCGGCGTTTTTCTGCCGGCAAGCCTTGTGGCCAGTCGTCGGGGATCAGCAGCTCCACTGGGTTGATCCGCTCCAGCTCGGCCAGCAGATTCTCCCAGCCCCTGATCTCCAGGACGCTGAAGTTGCCGCTGGTGATGTCCAGCACCGCCAGGCCGAACAGACGCTCGTCGCCCAGCACGGCGGCGATCAGGTTGTCGCGGCGCTCATCCAGCAGAGCCTCGTCACTCACGGTGCCTGGCGTGATGATACGCACCACCTGGCGTTCCACCGGGCCCTTGCTGGTCGCCGGGTCCCCCACCTGTTCGCAGATCACCACCGACTCGCCGAGCTTTACCAGCTTGGCCAGGTAGCCCTCGGCGGCGTGGTAAGGAATACCGCACATGGGAATCGCCTGGCCGGCCGACTGCCCGCGCGCCGTCAGGGTGATGTCCAGCAGCTTGGCGGCCTTCTTCGCGTCTTCATAGAAGATCTCGTAGAAGTCGCCCATGCGGTAGAACATCAACTGATCAGGGTGCTGGTTCTTGAGGCGCCAGTACTGCTGCATCATCGGCGTGTGGGAGGACAGATCGGAGGTATTTTTACTCATCGGTATTCAGGCGGATTCGTTGAATGGGTGAAGCAAAGGAGCGCTGGGCTCGGCTTTTTGCAGATGGCGGCAAGGTTACCATGGGTGCCCCGGCCTCGCAGGCACCAAGGCGCTCCTGTGGTTGTCCGGTAAATGCAGCACAAATATGCAAAACAGCATTTGTCATTGACTAAAAGTTCGAGCAATATGCGTTCTATGCAAATACGCAACGTTTCTACCGTCTTAAGAGAGCTGCTGGATCGTGACGGAATCTCCCCCACGGAGCTTCACCGTCGCACCGGTGTGCCTCAATCCACCCTCTCGCGGATTCTCAGCGGGAAGATCGTCGATCCTTCGGATAAGCACATCTCGCGGATCGCCGAATACTTCCAGGTGAGCACCGACCAGTTGCGTGGGCGCGTGGATATCGCGCCTGCCCGGGCTGCTGCGCCCCGTGACGAGATTCATTCGGAACTCAAGGACATAAGCCTGTGGGACGACGATACCCCTGTCGATGACGACGAGGTGTCGGTTCCCTTTCTGCGCGAGGTTGAATTGGCTGCTGGATCAGGAAGATTCGTCATCGAGGAAAGCGAACGCGCCAGCCTGCGCTTCGGCAAGCGCAGCCTGCGGCACAACGGCGTGCAGTTCGACCAGGCCAAGTGCGTCACGGTGCGTGGCAACAGCATGTTGCCGGTGCTGCGGGACGGCGCCACGGTGGGCGTCAATGCCGGCAAATGCGCAATTGGCGACATCGTTGATGGCGACCTCTACGCGATCAACCACAACGGCCAATTGCGGGTGAAGCAGCTGTATCGCCTACCTACAGGGATCCGCCTGCGCAGCTTCAACCGCGATGAACATCCGGATGAGGACTACAGCTTCCAGGAGATCCAGGAAGAGCAGATCAGCATCCTCGGTCACGTTTTCTGGTGGGGCATGTACGCCCGCTAAGCCAGCCCTCTTGAACAAAGCCCGCCCTTGAGCGGGCTTTTTTTTGCCCGCGAAAAATCCCCAGCCCTTTGTTTATGCGCCTTCCATGCATTTCAGCAAATCTTGCGCATAAATAAATGCATTTGCGCATTGACTGCATATGCATGAATGCATAATATGAGCCTCAAGCCGCGCAACAGCGGCTGCAAAGACGCTCTTTAGTGGCAAAGCAAAGGCAGCGATGAACCGGCCTCGACGGTTCAGAGGGTTGGCAACTGGCCCGGGTGTGCAGCGTAAAGCACCAGAAGCAGTTATCCGGCGGACAGGGTCGCGGTCGGAGGAACAATTTGAATAGGTCCGTACCGCACCAGTAGTGCCGAAAGACCAAGGTTTGCATTACTGAAAAGCCCGGGCGACCGGGCTTTTTGGAATGCCTGCCTAACGTGGGCCACCAACAGGCAGGGACCCTTTGAAACATCGTTATCAGCCTTCTATCAACCGGCCATTTCGCTGGCCTCAATCCGCACGGGAGACGTGAATGACAAACGAGCAACAAGCGTTGCTGGACATGCCGATCTGGCTGGTCATCGTCCTGGCCCTGGTCGGTGGCGTTTCCGGCGAAATGTGGCGCGCCGACAAGGAGGGCGCCCGTGGCTGGTCGCTGCTGCGGCGCCTGGCGCTGCGCTCCGGGGCCTGCGTGGTCTGTGGGGTCTCGGCGATCATGCTGCTGTATGCCGCCGGCGTGTCGATCTGGACCGCCTGCGCCTTCGGTTGCCTGACCGCCATGGCCGGCGCCGACGTCGCCATCGGCCTTTATGAGCGCTGGGCGGCCAAGCGCATCGGGGTATGCGAACCGCCTTCCCGGGATTCCCATTCGGACCAGCCTTGACTCACCGGGCGGCTACCGCCCTCAACACGGTCGTGCGCCCCGGGCTTTCGCCGCCGGGGCCGCTTCGGCCTGATTCTGGAAGCAGACAATGAGCGTACTGACGCAGCTACCCGAGGCCATCACGTCCACGATCAAGACGGCCATGCCGCATCTGCACAAGGTCGAGGCATTTCCCGAGACCGTTGATGGCTCCGCCGAGACAGCGATCTACTTTGCAATCACCGGCATGGACCCGGGAGCTGATCCGGGCGACGGCCGTAGTTGCCTGCGGGCGACCTTCCAGGCCCGGGTGCGGGTTGACCCGAGCCTTGCGCAAGCCTCCTTGCAGGCGGTTGTTCTGGCAGCGCAGCTCATGGACCTGCTGCGTTGCCAGTACTGGAATCTTGATTCTGTCGATAGTGCGAAGGCGGTGTGGGCCAAACCAGCCGGCACGGCCGTGGATTCGGCGCCGAAAACCGAGTGGACCGTGCAATGGCAGCAGTCCATCTACCTGGGCCAGGAACAATGGCCCTGGCCCGATCAACCCCCGGGAACACTGGTATTGGGTTTCAGCCCCGACACCGGCCCCGGTCACGAGGGGCACTATCAGGCGCCGGAGCAGATGTCGTGAATTACGTCACCGCAACTCACGACCGAATGCTTTCTGGCCTGATCCTGCCTTGCGCTGTGGTCGGCGTGGACCTTGCCGCGGGCAGACTGCGGGTATCCGATGGCGCGGGCTGGACCAGCGCCTGGGTTCGCTGGCACAGCCAGGCCGCCGGCAAGGCCCGGCACTGGCGGGCGCCGAGCCTGGGGGAACAGGGCGTACTGATCAGCCCCAGTGGCGAGCCGGCGCAGGGCACCTTCGTTCCCGGCCTGTATGGCGATGCCGGTGCCCAGCCGGATAACCGCGAGCACGTCGAGGTCTGGCGCTTCGATGATGGCGGCTCGCTGGTCTACGACTGGCAGGCCAAGAGCTACAGCATCTCCCTGCCCAGCGGCACGGTGACGATTCAGGTCGGCACCAGTTCGGTCTTGGTGACGGACAGCAGCATTACCGGCAACGCCGACAGCATCACCCTGACGGGGGCAATCACCTTGAATGGCGAGGTGCAAATCAACGGTGCGAGCTTGAAGCACAACGGGGTGAATGTCGGCTCGACCCACATCCACCCAGCCGTGATGCCCGGCCCTGGAGCAACCGCTCCACCGCAGTGACGCCTTGGCGATCAACGCCGGCCACCCAACCTACAACCCCGATAAACCCGATCAATCTGCCGAATGCGGATTTTTTGTACCCGGAGAAAAGCATGGCAATCCCGAAAAAAAAGCCCGGCCGCACGGCCACCAGTGGCGCTGCGGTCTTTCGCGACACCCTCTACACCTCGCGCATTCTGATCCTGGCGGATGGCCGCGCGCTGTCGGTGGCCCAGGGCGAGGTATCGGTACCGGTCAGCGACACCATCGCCCGAGACTACCTGGAGCAGCATCCGGACTTTCAGTTGCAGGAGTAACACGATGATCGGAATGGATCGCCGTACCGGCTTGCCGCTGTCCGGCATCGAGCATTTGCGGCAGTCCATCGAGGACATCCTGACCACGCCTTTGGGCAGCCGGCGGATGCTTCCTGAATACGGCAGCAACCTGCGCCGTTATGTCGACTTGCCGGTGACCGGTGGCTGGAAAAGCGCGGTTCAGGCAGAAGTCGCCCGGGCGCTGTTGCGCTGGGAGCCCCGCTTGAAGCTGGAGCGGGTAAAGGTTGTAGCGGTGGTGGAGGGCCAGGTCAGTTTCCAACTGACGGGCCGCTACCTGGGTAATGACGCGGTTTTGGAGGTGACGGCATGAGCATGCTGGATTTATCGGCACTGCCGGCGCCGCAGGTGCTGGAAACCCTGGATTTTGAAGCGCTGTATCAGGGCAAGCTGGCGACCTTTCGCCGCTATATGGGCGACAACTGGACGGCCAATCTGGAAAGCGATCCGGTCACCAAGCAACTGGAGCTGTCGGCCTACGGCGACATGCTGTTGCGGGCCCGGGTCAACGATGCGGCCAAGGCGCTGCTGCTGGCCCATGCCCAAGGCACGGACCTGGATCAGTTGGCCGCCAACGTCAACCTGCAGCGCCTGGTGATCCAGGCCGGTGACCCGCAAGCGGTACCGCCTGTGGCGCAGGTCAAGGAAGCCGACGACGCACTGCGTGAGCGTGTCCAACTGGCCTATGAAGGCCTGACCACCGCCGGGCCGCGCAACAGCTACATCCTGCATGCCCGCAATGCCTCGGCCCGGGTGGCGGACGCCGAGGCCGAAAGCCCGTCACCGGCCTGCGTCACGGTTACGGTGCTGAGCCTGGAAGGTGACGGCGCAGCGGCGCCGGAACTGCTGGCGACGGTCGCCGCGGCCCTCAATGACGAGGACGTGCGACCGCTAGGCGATCGGGTCACGGTGAACAGCGCCCAGATACTGCCGTATCGCATCGACGCGGTGCTGCACATGAAAGGGCCGGGCCCGGAAAGCGATGCCGCCCTGGCAGAGGCCGAGCGCAAGCTGGCCGCCTGGGTCAACCCACGCCGGCGCCTGGGCATCGAAGTGGCGCGTTCAGCCGTCGATGCCCAGCTGCATGTGGCCGGCGTGGCCCGGGTTGAACTGCGGGGTTGGCAGGACATAGTCCCGAGCAAGGCCCAGGCCGCGTATTGCACCGGCTACAGCGTTACCTTGGGGAGCTGATATGACCAGCCTGCTGCCAAGCAACAGCACACTCTTGGAACGCGCCCTGGAGGCGACCAACAGCAGCGACACCGCCACCATGTTGCGCACCCTGTACAACCCCTCGACCTGCCCGGTGCACCTGCTGCCCCAGCTGGCCTGGGCCTGGTCGGTGGATCGCTGGGACTCGCGCTGGAGCGAGACGGTCAAGCGCAATGCCATTCGCGCCTCGTTCTTCATCCATGCCCGCAAGGGCACCATCGGCGCTTTGCGCCGTGTGGTGGAACCGCTGGGCTACCTGATTGAAGTGGTCGAGTGGTGGCAGATGGCTCCCGAAGGCGAGCCAGCCACCTTTGCCCTGAAAGTCGGGGTGCTGGATACCGGCATCACCGAACAGATGTACCAGGAACTGACCCGGCTGATCGATGACGCCAGGCCGGTGAGCCGGCACATGACGGGCCTTGCCATCAGCCTGGAAACCTCCGGTGTCATCGGTTACGGCGCTTATGTGGACCAGGGTGAAGTACTCGACGTTTACCCCCCGACCCCTCGCGATATTGAAGTGATCGGCCGTTACGGCCAGGTCATGTGCATTGATGAAACAGACACCCTGGATGTGTACTCATGATCGATTCCAACAGTCAGTTCTTCGCCATCCTCACTGCGGTGGGCGAGGCGAAACAGGCCAACGCCACTGCCCTGGGCACGCCCTGGACCTTCAAGGAAATGGCTATCGGCGATGCCAACGGCACCGACCCCATCCCGAACAGAACCCAGACCAAGCTGATCAACGAATGGCGACGTGCCCCGGTCAATCAGGTGCGTACTGATCCGGCCAACCCCAACATCATCATCACCGAACAGGTGATTCCGCCTGATGTCGGCGGGCGCTGGATCCGTGAAATCGGCCTGCTCGACGCAGACGGCGACCTGGTGGCGGTGGCCAACTGCGCACCAAGCTTCAAGCCCCTGCTGGCCCAGGGTACCGGCAAGACCCAGGTCATCCGCATGAACTTCATCGTCGCCAACACTGCGCAGATCGTGTTGAAGATCGACCCGGCGGTGGTGCTGGCGACTCGTCAATATGTGGATGACTCCCTGGTGGCAGCCCTTCCGGCGGATAAGGTTGCCGGCGCTTATCGGCAAGTCACTATCGATAAGCGAGGCATAGTTGTCAGTGGCACCAACCCCACAACGCTATCCGGTTATGGCATTGCTGATGCATTTACCAAGTCAGAGACCAGTTCAGCCATACAGCTTTCAAAGGAGAGCATCGTAGCGGCGGCGCCTGTTGCACTCGACACGCTAAAAAAGCTGGCTGGCGCAGTGGGCGATGACCCTGGCTTTTCAACGACAGTGACGAATGCGCTTGCCGGCAAAGCAGTAAAAGCCACCACTCTCGGTGGATATGGGATTACAGACGGGGTAACAAAAACTGACCTGGCGAGCGCAGTCAGCAATTTGCTTCCCACAGCGGGTGGACGGTTGACGGGATCGGTATTGCTGTCGAGTGACAATAACGACTCGCCGGAGTTTGGCTGGGTGACGCCCACCTGTGACGCTCGCATGGATGTTCTAAATAACAACGTGAGGGTTTTTGCAAGTTATGGCGGTGAAACGTCAACACCGCTTCTTTTGAGTCTTGCCGACAGGACCGCCACCGTCTTTGGCAACTTGCTATGGAATACTGGCAACTTTGACCCGACGCGAAAAGCAGACAAAGCGACCACGCTTGCAGGATATGGCATCACTGATGCTTTACCGGCGAATCGGCTGATCTACTCTCCAAATGCCCCTAAACCCACTGAGGGGGCGGTCGGTACGCTTTGGCTGCAATACGAGGAGCCATGATGAACTTCCACGTAAAACTGGATGGCGGTTACCGGCCTGGTGTCATGCCTTATGTAAAGCTTGCAGACGGCTGGCGAGAGGGTGCGGAACTGTTCATCAAAACCGAAAGTGGGTGGCGCACGGTCTGGCGGCGAACGTTTGTGTTTATCAACACGGTGGAGCGAGCAGGTGCGAGCATTTTTGAGCTCATGGGCCGTCCCGCCAAAGCCCGCAATTATCTCTTTATCAATCGCGCAATGATCTACGGCGGTGGCGCTGGATACTCACTGAGAACGGGTGTATTTCCCCCAGGCTCCACACTGAAAATCATCAATGAACACTACATCCGTGGTGCGGGCGGCGCGGGGGCTTATCCTCCTCGCCCTTTGCCAGGTGCTACAGCCTTTGTTCTGGATTACCCAGCAACGTTGGACAACCGTAACGGGTACATTTTCGGTGGCGGCGGGGGCGGTGGGGATGCCTATTGGCCCAACGTACTGCACACCGGCGGTGGCGGCGGCGCGGGGCGTCCTGGTGGCGTGGGTGGTGGGATGTATCAAGTCTCGACTTACGGCTATGGCTATCCAGCGGCCGGCACTTTGGATGCTGGCGGCGCTGGCGGCTGGTACACCGCCGGGTGGAATGGTGGTGCCGGCGGAGCACCGGGCAGCCCTGGTGTCGGCTCGTCCAATCCCGCTGGTGCTGGCGGTTATTCGATTGAGAAAAATGGCAACAACTTGATCTTTGAAGCGGGCAACAGCCCTGATCGAGTAAAGGGGAATATCTTGTGAATGGATTTAAAGTTCTCTCTGTGTCGGCGACCGCTGGCACCATGCTTGTCGACTGGGGCGATGTAACGCTGAACCACTATATCCCCCAGGAGATTCTGACCACCCCCGACATCGATGCCGTGGCCTTGGCCCAAGTCATCGAGAGTATGCGCCCAGCTCCAGCTGTCGCCTTGGAGTTGCCTCAAGCACTCCAGGCAATGGTTGAACCTTCCAGCCTTGGAGACGATGAGCGACTCTGGCGTGCCGCGCAGTTGACGACGGTGACCTGGCTGCGCGATCGCCATTACGATCAGCTTGAAATGAAGGTATCCACCAATCTTTCGGAGCAGCAGTTCAACGAGCTTCTGATGTACATGCAATCCCTACGCGACTGGCCCCAATCCCCGCACTTCCCACAAACCGAACACCGCCCGGCAGCTCCATCCTGGATCGCCGAACAAACCCGATAAACGCCCCGCACCGCCGGGGCGTTTTCTTTCCCGCTTCCCACTAATCAATCATCCCTACGAGCCCCCTTCACCCGGGGCTTTTTCATGTCTGGAGTTTATCCATGAGTGGTTTTTTCCACGGCGTTACTGTCACCAACGTCGACACCGGCGCACGCACCATCTCGCTGCCCACGTCTTCGATCATCGGCCTGGTGGATACCTTCACCGAAGGCCCTGACTTCAGCGCCAAGGCCAACGACCTGCTGCTGATCACCAACGAGCGTGAGGCTATCGCGGCCTGGGGCCCGGATGCGGCCATCACCAAGGCCTGCCAGGCCATCTACCAGCGGGCCAAGGCGGTGATCGTCGCTTGCGGCGTGGCCAAGGTGGCGGATGCGGCCGAGCAGACCTCGGCGATCATCGGCGGGGTGCTGGCCGACGGCAAGCGTACCGGCCTGCAAGCCTTGCTGGATGGCAAGAGCCGTTTCAACGCCCAGCCGCGGTTGCTGGTGACCCCCAAGCACAGTTCGACCCAGGCGGTCGGTACTGCGCTGGTGGCCCTGGCCGACAAGCTGCGTGGCCTGGCGATCATCGATGGCCCCAACAGCACCGACGAAGCGGCCATGGCGTATGCCAAGCACTTCGGCGCCAAGCGCGCCTACATGGTCGACCCGGGCATTCAGTACTGGGACAACGGCGCCAGCGCCACCGTCGATGCGCCGGCTTCGGCCTGGGTCGCGGGCCTGTTTGCCTGGACCGACAACGAGTACGGCTTCTGGGCCTCGCCGTCGAACAAGGAGTTTGTCGGCATCACCGGCACTGCGCGTGCCATCGAGTTCCTGGACGGCGATGAAACCTGCCGCGCCAACCTGCTGAACAACGCCAACATCACAACCATCATTCGTGATGAAGGTTTCCGCCTGTGGGGCAACCGCACGCTGTCCAGCGATCCGAAGTGGGCCTTTGTCACCCGGGTACGGACCATGGACATCGTCATGGACGCGATCCTCTACGGCCACAAATGGGCAGTGGACCGCTCGATCACCGCGACCTACGTCAAGGACGTTACCGAGGGCCTGCAGGCGTTCATGCGTGATCTGAAGAACCAGGGCGCGATCATCAATTTCGAGGTCTACGCCGACGCCGAACTCAACACTGCCAGCCAGCTGGAGCAGGGCAAGGTGTACTGGAACATCCGCTTCACCGACGTGCCACCGGCCGAAAACCCCAACTTCCGCGTCGAGGTCACCAACCAGTGGCTGACCGAAGTCCTCGAACACACCGCTTAAGGAGCAGCAGCAATGGCAATGATTCCCGAAACCCTGGCGAACATGAACCTGTTCGTCGATGGCATCAGCTTTCAAGGCGACGTGCCGAGCCTGACCCTGCCCAAGTTGACCCTCAAGACCGAGGAACATCGGGTCGGCGGCATGGATGTGCCCGTCGAGCTGGACATGGGCATGGAAAAACAGGAAGCCGGCTTCACCACCACCGGTGTGCGCCGCGAGTCGCTGAAGATGTTCGGCCTGGCCGATGGCAGCGGTTTCAACGGCGTGTTCCGTGGCGCCTTCAAGGGCCTCAAGGGCAAGGTCACGCCGGTGATCGTGACCCTGCGCGGCTTGCTCAAGGAAGTCGACATGGGCGATTGGAAATCCGGCGACAAGGCCGAGGTCAAGCACAACGTGGCCCTGACCTACTACAAGCTGGAAGTCGATGGTCGCTTGATCTACGAGATCGATGCCCTGGGCATGAAGCGCGTGATCAACGGCGTCGACCAACTGGCCGCGCAACGTTCTGCCCTGGGCCTGTAAGGAAACCACCAGCATGACTCAAGCAATCAACAAGACCCCGGCGTGGATGACCCTGAGCGCGGAAAACGTCGTGATCAGCCTTAGCAAGCCGGTGGAGATGAACGGCGTGGTCTGCGACAAGGTCACCTTGCGCGCCCCCACCGTGCGTGATGTGCGTGCGGCCAACTCCGGGGCTGCCGGCGATGATGAACAGCGCGAACTGATGCTGTTCGCCAGCCTGGCGCAAATCAGTGCCAAGGATCTGGAGGGCATGGCGCTCAAGGACTATCAGCGCCTGCAGGCCGGCTATTTTCGCCTGGTGCAAGACGACGAGCTTTGACCCTGCGGTGATGAAGATGGCGGCGAAGCGGCTCGCCAGCGAGCTGCATTTCGCCGCCGAGGAAATCATGACCATGAGGTTTTCCGACATGGTCTGGTGGCTCACGGATTGAGCCCGTCACCCAAGGAGCAGGAGAAGCAGATGGCGAACAAGCTGGAATCAGGGCTGGTGGTGGTGGGTACCGCCCTCAGTTCGACGTGGGACGCCGCCTTCAAGACGGTGGAAGGCCGGATCAAGCAACTGGAGCAGCAGGGCAGCAAGGCCCGGGTACTGGAAAAGACCATTGGCCAGACCCTGCGCCTGCAGGATGAATGGAAAAAGGCCCATGACACCGGTGCTGCATCTGCCGCCGGGCTGTTGCGCCGGTTGGAACAGAGCCGTGATGGCCTGCGCCAGCAAGGTGTGCAGGTACATAAACTGCGTCAGGAATATCAGGCGCTGGGTAAGGTGGCCCGGGGCTCCGCTCTGCAGGCCCGGGGGCACCAGCAGATCGACCAGGGCAAGGCCGACTTCAAGGCGGCGTATGGCTTGGCCAAGGACGGGGTCGGCAAGCTGGCCATTCCGGTCAAGATCAATGCCGACTATCAGGCGCTGATCCGTGACATCGCTATCAAGGCCGGTGTGGCCAATCAACCTCAGGAAGCGCAGCTGAGCCGCAGCGTCGTTCAGACTTCACGGAATACGGGAATGGCCCGCAACGAGGTGGCGGCTCTGGTGGGGCAGATGACTGCCAAGGGCATGTCGCTGGACAAGGCGCAAGGTTACGCGGGGCTTGCGGCCAGGTTCGCGGTGGGGCAGGGCGCGGGTATCGAAGATACGTCGAACCTGATGCGGGCCCTTGAGCTGAAGGCCGGGATCAGCGACCCCAAGGTCATGGAGCAGGCCCTGGAGGCCATCGCCTTGCAGGGGCAGGCGGGCAATTTCGAGGCCGCCGACATGGCGCGCTTGCTCCCGGCGCTGCTCGAGAGCGCGAGCGGGGAGGGGCTCACCGGCATGGATGCGGTGAGCCAGCTGGGCTCGATGCTGCAAGTGCAGATGAACACCGCGGGCGGTGCTGATCAGGCCGCCGGTCAACTGCAGAACTGGATCGAGAAAATCGGTTCCAGTGAGGCGGTCAAGGCTTACGAAGATGCCGGCATTGATTATCAGGCGTCGCTGAACACCGGTATCCAGAAGGGTATGTCGAGCCTGGAGGCGAGCTTTGCCCTGGCCATGCGCTATGTCAGGGCCATCGACCCGGCCAAGGCCGCGAAGATGGCCGAGGCCCAGGCGCAGATCAGCAAGGAAACCGATCCGGCGAAGGCCAAGTCCATGCTCGAGGCTCTGGAAGAGTCCCTGCGTACCGGTGACCTGTTCACCGATATGCAGATCAAGGCGGCCTTGCTGGCTCACACCCAGGGCCGGCAGCAATACGAGCAACTGAAGAAGGACTCGTTGAGTGCTTCGGGGGTTATCGACAAGAACCTGGCCGAGCGTCGGCAAGCCTCCGCCCAGCTGTGGAAGGAAACCGCGCAGGCGGTCGACGGTGGCATGCTTGCCGTGGGGAAGGCCCTGCAACCGGCCACGGATCTGGTGGCCCAAAGCATCACGCTGGTGGTCGGCAAGCTGACCGAACTGGCGGAGAAGGCACCCTCATTGGTACTGGGGGTGACTGCCCTGGGCGCCGCTTATGTCGCGGTGAAAAAGCTGATGGCTGTCTACACCATTGGCAAGGGCCTGCTGAATGTCGCTCGAGGTTCACTGCAGGTTGGCCGCAAAATGGCGAAGCGCTCCTCTGGTGGCACTGCGAGCGGTATCGACTGTTGTGCGCCCATGCTCGATTGCGGCCCGGACAAAAAACGCCGCAAGGGCCGTGGCGGGCGCAAGACGCCCAGGCGCGAGCCTCGTTCGAGGGGCATGGGCAGCAAAGGCTTCAAGAGCCCTTTGACGCCCAGCGGCCTGGAGAGAGTGGCCAGAGGGGCTGCCACCTCTGGTGCCGTAATGAAAGGCGCCGGTTCCCTGGCCAAGGGAGTCGCGCCCTTGCTCAAGGGCGGTGCGATCCTTTCGGTGCTCGGTGCGGGCTTCCAGGTGGCGGACACTTACCTGAATGCCCAGACCCAGGATGAAAAAGCCGAAGGCTACGGCGAGGCGGCGGGCAATCTTGCCGGTGCCGCCGCGGGTGCAGCAGCAGGGGCGGCCATTGGCTCTGTGGTGCCGGTGATCGGCACGGTGATTGGCGGGCTGGTGGGCGGCGCCCTGGGTGCCTGGGGCGGTTCGGCCGCCGGTGGCGCCTTGGGTAAAAAGCTGTTCGGCTCCGACGAGTCGCTCAAGCACTTGCCTGCAGCCGGCCCGCTGATGATGCGCAACGCTGGACAGAACATCCCGCCGGTCATGGGCGATATCGCCAAATCCTTCCAGAAAGGCCAGACGCCCCCGCTGATGGGGCAGGCGGCGCGCTCGATGCTCAGCCCATCGTCGTCTGCTGCGGCGCCGGCCACGATCACCGCGCCGGAGTCGCTCAAACCCCAGGTACCTCCAGTCATCGAGCAGCAGTTCAGCTTCGCGCCCTACTTGTCGATCTCGGTCCAGGGTGATGTGCGCGACCCCGCGCAACTGGCCCGGGAACTGGAACCCCACCTGCGCTGGCAGTTCGACGAGTTCAGCCGCCAGGCTGCCGCTCGCCAGCTGTTCGACGCCGCACACGTTTAAGGAGATCGCATGGCTTACATGGAACAGCTGCAATCGGGGCTGGGTTCCCTGGTGGCGGCAGCGGAAGCGGGGCGGCGCAGTGCTGATGAAATGCTCGGGCCCATGAACGGCGCCATCAGCGACATCAGCGGCGCCGCCCTGGAGCTTGAAAGCCTGCCCGTTGTCGGGCCGGCGCTGGGCGCCAAACTGCAACGCACGATGCGCAGTATCGGTGCGGCGCAGTCGGTGGTGGGGGAAGTCGCGGCCAAGTACAGCCAGGCAGTGACCGTGGCCGGGCAGATGCAGCAGCGTCTTGGTGCCCTGCAGGAACAGGTGGCCAAGGCCGGCGCGGCAATCAATCGGATCGGCGGGCAGATCAGTCCTTCCCTGGGCAACATCTTCCCGACCGCCGCATTTGCCGAACAGACCACTCCGGCGGCCGAGGCGGTGAAGCCCTTCGCGCACCTGTTGATCCTGCAACCGCTCGGGGCGGGCGCCCAGCCTTACTACTTCAACGTCGATACCGCAGCCTTCGAGGCGCTGCGCCGGCAGAGCGGATTCCGCTGGGCCGGTCAGGAGCGCTTGAGCCGCAGTGTCGCCCAGCAGGCGGTGGGCCCGGGTGAAGAGCGGATCTCTCTCAAAGGCACGGTGTTTCCGGGGTTCAAGGGCGGCCTGGGGCAGTTGCAGACCTTGCGCAGCATCGGGCGGCGCTTGCAGCCGCTGAGCCTGACCACCGGCTACGGCGAAGTGCTGGGCACCTGGTGCCTGACCAGCATCGAGGAAGATCAGAGCCACCTGCTGGCCGGCGGTATCCCGCGCAAACAAGGTTTTTCATTGGAGTTCGTAAGCTATGGCGACGACTTGCAGAACGTCTGACGGGGATCTGCTCGATACCTTGTGTTACCAGTATTACGGCCACCTCAACGGCTGTGTCGAGGCGGTGCTGGACGCCAACCAGGGGTTGGCCGACGAGGTACAGCCGTTTCGCGCCGGGCTGCTGATCCGGCTGCCGGAGCTGCCGGCCCGGGCCGAGGCCAGGGTCCAGCTATGGGATTGAGCCCCAACCCCTTTACCCAACCCCGTCGAGCACGGGGTTGGCTTTTTCTGGAGTACGGTACATGACCCCAGCGTTTCGCATCGTCGCCGATGGCCGGGACATCACCGCGCAGATCAACGACCGCTTGCTGAGCCTGCGCACCACGGACAAGCCCGGCCTGGAGTCGGATGAATTCGAGCTGCGCATCGATGACCGCGACGGCGCCGTGGCGCTGCCCCGGCGCGGCGCGAGCATTGAAGTGTTCCTCGGTTACGCCGGCCAGGAGCTGACTCGCCTGGGGCGCTACACCGTGGACGAAGTGGTGGTGAACGGGCCGCCCGATACGCTCGAGATCCGTGGCAAGGCCAGCGACATGCGCGGCAGTGGCAAGACCACCCGCAGCGGCAGTTGGGAGAACGTTGCGCTGCAGCTCATCGTCCGTGACCTGGCGGCGCGCAATGGATGGCAGCCGGTCTGCCCGCTCGTCATCAAGGTGCCGCGCATCGATCAGCTCAACGAGTCGGATTTCAACTTCATCACCCGCCTGGCCCGGCAATACGACTGCACCGCCAAGGTGGCCGAAGGCAAGCTGCTGGTGTTGCCCCGCCAGGCCGGGCAGAGCGCCAGCGGCAAGGCCCTGGGGGTTGTCACCCTCGGGCGTGGCGATGTCAGCCGTTACCAGTTCCGCCTGAGTGACGGCAGCACCCACAAGGCAGTGCAGACCCGGCACCAGGACCCGAGGAGCGGAAAGTTGCGGGTCATCGACCTGGGTAACGATGGTTCGCCGGATGATTCGCCCGCCGTGCACACCGACCGCCACCTCTACCCGAACCAGTCTGCCGCCGAGCAGGCCGCCAAGGCGCGCCTGGCGGCCTTCAACCGCAGCACCGCCAGCCTGCGCCTGGACCTTGCGGGGCGCACCGATCTGTTCGCCGAGCGAATGATCAATGCCCAGGGCTTCAAGGCCGGGCTCGACGGTGACTATCTGGTGGATTCGGTCGAACAGTTGTTCACCCAGGCCGGATGGACGACCACGGTCCAGTGCAACGGCGGCAAGCAAGGCAAGGCCAAGGCCAAGGGCAAGCCGCCCCAGGCCCGCAAACCCCTCAGGGTCGAGCAGCTTTGAGCCTTGATCCCTTTCCCCACTGACGGGGCAACCCGCCCACAGGAGTATTCATGAAACCAGGCATCACCCTGGCGATCCGGCATTTTCTCCGGACCTTGATCGTCGGCTGCAGCTTGCTGCTGGCCGCTGCCGCCCATGCGGCACCCTTTGTCCTGGCCTATACCGACGGCCAGGTCGAAGCGTCCTACAGCAATCTGCAGGCGTTTTACCGCAACCTGTCCGCCGTCGGCCTGGGCAGCACCTACGGCCTGACCGTCACCGGCAAGCTGCATCAGGACGGCATGAACGAAACCACGCAGAACATCATCCGCTTTGCCAAGAGCCAATCCCTGCCGCTGTACCCGACTGTTTCCGACTACAACGAAGACATCGGCGCCTTCGACCCGGCTATTTCCCACTCCATCCTCAACGACCGGGCCTTGAGCGCCGGCACCGTCAAGCAGTTGGTCAAGCTGGCCAAAGAGGGCGGATTCGCTGGCATCAACCTGGACTTCGAGAAGGTCGAACCCAGGAATCGCGCCGCGTTTTGCGCCTTCGTCAAAACCCTGGGCAACGCCCTGCATGCCGGCAACAAGAAGCTGATCATCAGCATCCCGCCCAAGCTCAGCGACACCGAGCCTGAGTACCTGCAGGGCTACGACTACAAGGCCCTGGGCGCGGCGGTGGACTACTTCCAGGTGATGACCTACGACCAGGTCGGGCCGGGCTGGAGCAGCGGCGGCTTTCACAATGAAGCCTGGCCCGGCCCCGAATCGGGCTTCGACTGGCAGCAGGCGCTGCTCAGTTACGCCGTTTCCCGAGTCCCGGCGAGCAAGGTCCTGGCGGGGCTGCCCGCATACGGCCAGGACTACAGCATCGGCAACCGGGTGCACTGGTCGGCCTATCAAGAAATCATTGCCGAGCACCGGGCAGCCACTCACCGGGATGCCGCTTCTGCGACGCCTTATGCCACCTGGGGCCCGGTCAAGAGCTTCGCCGATGGCGTGGAATGGACCCCGGAACGAGCGCAACCCGTGCTCTGGTACGACGATGCCGCCAGCATCAAGACCAAGACCGCCCTGGTGACCAGGTTGGGCCTGGGCGGCACCAGCGTCTGGGCCATGGGCTATGAAAATGCCGAGTTCTGGGCTGCGCTGCAGTCAGGGCTCAAGGCCAGCAATGAGCTCTTGCCGACCGGGCGGGAGTGACTGGCCGGATGGGCTCTGGAGCTGGCTGCCACAGATTTTGCAGCACGCCTGGGGCCGTGATTCCAGGGCGCTTTTGCGAAACCCGTCTCGACGGGTTTTTTCATGCCCGGCAGAAACAAGCCTCACCGCAGCCTAATCCCGTTCCAGGAGCCTTGTCATGAAACTCACGGCTGTTCTCGATCAGCTACAAGCACAGTGCCCGAGCTTTACCGGGCGCATCATTGTCGGCACCCATGCCGATTCTGCCTCAGGCGTTGGTGCGCCAATGCCAGCCGCCTATCTGGCGCCCAGCAACGATCTGGCCAGTGCCAGCGCCGGGCAGAACATCATTCGCCAGACCATCCGCGACCGCTTCGACGTGGTCCTGGCGCTTGGCGCCGCCGAGCCTGCAAAAGCGCTGAATCCGCTGCACGACCTGCGCGCCGAACTCTGGCGCGCCCTGGTCGGTTTCAAACCCGGTGCCGAGTACAACCCGATCCAGTACGACGGCGGCGAGCTGGTGTCGTTCGACGCCACCCGCCTGCTCTACCGCCTGCGCTTTTTCGCCGAGTTCCAGCTGGGGCGCAACCTGCCCGGCCAGCCGGCGGAAACCTGGCATGAGCGTGAACTCGACGGCTTGCCGTCCTTGACCGGGGTCACGGTGCGGGTCGATGCCATCGATCCGGCGGACCCCAATCTGCAACGCCCAGGGCCCGATGGGCGCCTGGAGCTGACTTTTTCAGGAGAGCTGAAGCAATGAGCAAACGCATCACCGTGCTGCCGGTCGCCGGCCGCGCCGTACCGGACCCGGAAGCAGGCGATCTGCTGCCCGCTTCCGGCCGTGAAGTGTCGGACAGCGCCTGGTGGCGCCGGCGTCTGGCCGATGGCGATATCACTAGCAAAGCCGTGAAAGCGGCGAAATCTCAAGGAGCCAAATAATGGCGATCGGTTTCAGCAATATCCCGGCGGACATCCGTGTGCCGCTGTTCTACGCCGAGATGGACAATTCGGCGGCCAATAGCGCGTCCTCGGCCATGCGTCGTCTGATCGTCGCCCAGGTCAACGACAACCAGGCCGGCGACGATCTCGGCAAACTGGTGCTGGTGTCCAGCGTGGCCCTGGCCAAGAGCATCGGCGGCCAGGGCTCGATGCTCGCTTCGATGTACGAAACCTGGCGCAAGACCGACCCGGTGGGCGAGATCTGGTGCCTGCCGCTGCACAGCACCGAGGGCAGCGTGGCCAAGGCCGAGCTGAAGATCAGCGGTAGCGCCAGCGCCGCCGGCCTGCTCAATCTGTACGTCGGTGGGGTGCGGGTGCAAGCCTCCATCGTCAGCGGCACCAGTGCCGCACAAGCGGCCAGCGCCCTGGCCTTGAAGGTCAACGCTGCAGTAGATCTGCCGGTGACCGCCACCGCGGCCGAGGGCACTGTGACCCTGAACGCCAAGTGGACCGGCGACAGCGGCAACGACATCAGCCTGCAACTCAATCGCCTGGGCAAGAGCAATGGCGAAGAAACCCCGGCGGGCCTGACCCTGGTGCTGGGCAAGATGGCCGGCGGCACCGGTGTGCCGGATCAGGTCGCGGCGCTGGCCGCCCTGGGCGACGAGCCGTTCGAGTTCATCTGCATGCCCTGGACCGACACCGCCAGCCTCAATGCCTGGCAAGCGGTGATGGACGACAACACCGGCCGTTGGTCCTGGGCCAAGCAGCTGTTCGGCCATGTCTACAGCGCCAAGCGCGGCACCGTCGGCACCCTGGTGGCGGCCGGTCAGGCGCGCAACGACCAGCACATCACCATCCAGGCCCTGGAAACCGGCGTGCCGCAACCGGTGTGGGTCCAGGCCGCCGCCCTGGCGGCGCGGACTTCGGTGTTCATCTCCGCCGATGCCAGCCGCCCGACCCAGAGCGGCAGCCTGCCGGGCCTCGACCCGGCGCCGGCCAGCGAGCGCTTCACCCTCACCGAGCGCCAGTCGCTGCTCAGCTACGGCATCGCCACCGCCTACTACGAAGGCGGCTACATGCGCATTCAGCGGGCGATCACCACCTACCAGAAGAACGCCTACGGCCAGGCCGACAACTCCTACCTGGACAGCGAAACCATGCACCAGTCGGCGTTCATCGTGCGCCGCCTGCAAAGCGTGATCACCAGCAAATACGGGCGCCACAAGCTGGCTGCCGACGGCACTCGTTTCGGCGCCGGCCAGCCGATCGTCACCCCGAGCACCATTCGCGGTGAGCTGATTGCCCAGTACGCCAAGCTGGAGCTGGAGGGCCATGTGGAGAACGCCGAGCTGTTCGCCGAGCACCTGATCGTCGAACGCGATGTGCAGGACCCGAGCCGGGTCAACGTGCTGTTCCCGCCGGACTACATCAACGGCCTGCGAGTGTTCGCGCTGCTCAACCAATTCCGCCTGCAGTACGACGCGGCGGCCTGAGCCGTACCTGCATCACTGCGCTTTTTCAGCCCGCCTTGAGCGGGCTTATTTTTTGGGAGAAACAACATGGGTCAACTGATCGCGGGCACCTGTTACGTCAAAGTGGACGGCGCTCAACTGACCATCAGCGGCGGCTGCGAAGCACCGCTGATGGCCGTCAAGCGAGAAACCGTGGTTCCGGGCTTCTACAAGGAAACCGACCTCACACCGTCGTTCAAAGTCACCGCGCTGCACACCCCGGACTTTCCGCTCAAGCAACTGATCGAAGGCGTCGACATGACCGTCACCTGCGAGTTCGCCAACGGCAAGGTCTACGTACTGGCCGGTGCCTACCTGGTGGACGAGCCTATTGCCAAGGGCGACGACGCCAGCATCGAGCTGAACTTCGAAGGGCAGAAGGGGACCTGGCAATGAGCAACACGGTGAAGCTGCAGGTGCCCATCGAGGCCCACGGCGAGCCCCTGGCCGAACTCAGCCTGCGCCGCCCGACGGTGCAGGAAGTGCGAGCGATCAAGGCGCTGCCGTACAAGATCGACAAGAGCGAAGAAGTCAGCCTCGACATGGACGTCGCGGCCAAATACATCGCGGTCTGCGCCGGCATTCCACCGTCCTCGGTGAACCAGCTCGACCTGGTGGACCTCAACGCCCTGAGCTGGGCGGTGGCGAGTTTTTTCATGAGTACGGCATCGCAGCCATCGCCGACCTGATCGCTGTCGCCTATGACCTGGCCTGGTTCTGGAAGGTTGACCCCGAACAGATGATGGCCAGGCCACTGGATGTGCTCCGCGAATCCCTGGAGCACGCGCAACGGATCAATGCGATGCAGCAGGTGCAGTGATGGCAGACACACAAACCGTAGAGAAGAAGTCGGTACTGTTGACCGGCATAGACCAACTGTCACCCAAACTCGTCGCCCTTCAAGGCAAGGTCGACTCGTTCAAGAAAAACCTTGAGCAGACGGGGCTGGGCAAGCTGGATATCAGCGGGCTGTTCAAGGGCGGCAGCCTGATCACCCCGTTTCTGGACGGGATCAAGGCCTGCGATGCGTTCAAGGGCAAGCTGGCCGAAGTCGGCGACTCCAGCGCGCCGGCTGATGCGGCCAAAGACATGAATGTATTCAGTCAGTCGATGGTCAAGGTGTCCTCGGCCATTGATGCCGCCCTGGCGCCGGCGGTGGGGGCGCTGGTGGTCGGCCTGGAGCCCATGCTCAACAGTGTGGGGACGCTGCTCGACGACAACCCCAAGCTGGTTGAGGGGCTGGCGATGGGCGCCATTGCCTTCTCGGCGATGCAAACCGCCGTGACCGGGGCGACCCAGGTGCTCGATCTGATGGGCACGGTGGCCAAGGCCAACCCGGTGATGTTGATTGCCATGGGCATTGCTCTGGCAGCCGGGGTGATCATTGCCAACTGGACGCCGATCTCGGCCTTTTTCGTCAGCCTCTGGCAAGGTGTGCAGAGCTTCGCGGCGCAGGCGATGGAGGTGCTCAGTACTCTGTTCGGCTGGACGCCCCTGGGCATGCTGATTGGCAACTGGGGGGCGATCACGGCGTTCTTTGCCGGGCTCTGGGACAGTATCCAGGCGATGACGGCTTCGATCGTCGGCTTCCTCAAGGAGGTGTTCTCCTGGTCGCCTCTGGGACTGATCATCAATAACTGGGCAGGGCTGACGGGGCTATTCGCCTCTATCTGGGAATCCCTCAAGGCCTTGACAGTGCCGGCGATGGCCTTTCTAAAAGGCCTGTTCGACTGGGGGCCGCTGGACATGATCACCAGGAGCTGGGGCGCGGTCACCGGCTTCTTCGCGTCGATCTGGGCGGGGCTGCAACCGGGTATCGACGGGGTCAAGAAAGTCCTGCAAACCCTGTTCGACTTTTCCCCGCTGGTGATCCTCTACAACAACTGGGGTGCGGTCACGGGCTTCTTCGGTTCGATCTGGGCCGAGCTGCAACCGGGTATCGACTCGATCAGGAAGGCCATTGAAGCCCTGTTCGACTGGTCGCCGATGGAACTGATCATGACCAACTGGGCCCCCATCGCCGATTGGTTTTCCGGGCTGTGGAGCCAGCTTCAAGCGCTGATGGCGCCGATCAAGGAGCTGTTCGAGGGCGGCTTCGGCGGGCTGATTGCCACGGTCACCGCCAAGGTCGAAGGCTTTACCGAAGCGCAAAAGCAGATCAACGCCGAGGGTAAAGGCGGGCTGGCATCACCCTTTGCCGCAACCCAGGGCAGCTCGCTGACCCAGAATTCCAGTGCGCTGATCCAGCAGAACGCCGCGAACAACCGCACCCAACTCGAAGGCGGTTTGACCCTGCGCTTCGAAAACGCCCCGGCTGGCCTGCGCGCCGAACAGGCCACGACCAATCAACCGGGTTTGAACATCGCTTCGACCCTGGGCTATCGCTCACTTTCCCTAGGAGGTTCCCATGGCGGATAACTGGCGTGATCGTTTGTTGCCCGCATCCTTTCGCGGCGTGCCCTTCTGGGTCGACCAGGCGAAAACCCCGGTGGGGCAAAAAGGCCAGTTGCATGAGTACCCGCAGCGCGATCAGCCGTTTTTCGAGGGCCTTGGCCAGCAGGCGAAAGTCCATGACCTGACGGCCTTCATCGTCGGCGCCGATTGCCTGGAGCAGCGCGACAGGCTGCTCAAGGCCCTGGAGGAGGGCAGCGGCGAGCTGGTGCATCCGTGGCTTGGACGGATGCAGGTCAAGGTCGGCGAGTGCGAGATGACCCAGAGCCGCCAGGATGGTGGCCTGGTGACCTTCAGCCTGAAGTTCTACCCGGACCAGCCGCTGCGCTTTCCTTCGGCGGTGGTCAACACCCAGCAGCAGGTGCTGGTGGCCAGCGATACCTTGCTGGGCTCGGCGGTGCTGCGGTTCGAGTTCGCCACCAACCTGATCAAGCAGGCGCGGATCGGCGTGGATGCGCTGCGCAAGGGATTGACCGAGGTGTACGCGGTCATCGAACACGAGTTCAAGCCGCTGATCGAGTTGTATGGCGACCTCAACACCCTGGTCAAGGCGGTCAAGGAAATACCCAAGGAGCTGAGCACGGAGTTCAAGGGGTTGCTGGAGGATGTACGCGGGCTCAAGGATTTTGCCCGCACCGGCTATCGGCAGATGCTCGCCGATATTTCCCAGCAGGTGGAGGCGGCCAGGCGCATCGATGCGCCCAAGCTGACCACCGGCAAGGACACCACCGCGGCGGCCGAGGCGGTAGCGAACCTGGTCCAGGATGCGTTGCTGGTGCAGATCGCCCGGTTGGTGTCGGCCTTGCCGGTGGCCACCCCGGTGGTCAAGCTCAAGAGCACGCCGCCCCTGGCGCAGCAGGCCAGCCAGCCGGTGCAGCGCCTGGAGGTGCCGGTGGCCGACGATGTACTGGCCCTGCGTGACCAGCTCAACGAAGTGATCTGGCAAGCCGCGCTCAAGGCCGACCCGATGCATTACCAGGCGCTCAACACCCTGCGCCAGCAATTGCAGGGCCACCTCAATGCAGTGGCTTCGTCCGGGGTACGGCTGGTCAGCCTCAGCCCCAAAAGCAGCATGCCAGCGCTGGTCCTGGCTTATGAGCGGTTTGCCGATGCGACGCGTGTCGGTGAAGTGGTACAGCGCAACCGGGTGGCCCATCCGGGCTTCCTGCCGCCGGCCGATCTGCAGATTGCGCGGGAGTGACCCATGGACGAACTGGCAAATATCGTCACCCTGACGGTGGACGGGCTGGACTACAGCGGCTGGAAAAGCGTGGAGATCACGGCGGACCTGGAGCGCCAGTTCCGCACCTTCAGCCTCAACATCACCTGGCAATGGCCGGGGCAGGATGGGCAGGTGCGGATCCGCCCGGGCGCTCGCTGCCAGGTGCGCATCGGCTGCGACCTGGTGCTCACCGGGCATGTCTACAAGGCGCCGGTCAGTTATGACGGCAGGCAGATCAGCCTGAGCATCCAGGGCAGCTCCCTGACCCAGGATCTGGTGGATTGCGCGGCCATCAACCGGCCGAGCCAGTGGCGCCAGCAGGATGTGCTGAGCATCGTCCGCGCCCTGGCCGGCTCTTACGGGGTGGGGGTGCGCAGCGAGATTGCACCCTCCAGCAAGTTGCACACCCACAGCATTGTGCCGGGGGAGACGGTGTTTGCCTCCATCGACCGCTTGTTGACCTTGTACCGGGTGTTCTCCACCGATGACGCCGACGGCTACCTGCTGCTGGCGGCACCGGGCAGCGGCGGGCTCGCCAGCGATGCCCTGGAGCTGGGCAAGAACATTCTTTCGGCCAATGCAGCGATGGATTTTTCCGCGGTGTTTTCCGAGTACCGGGTGATCGGCCAGCACAAGGGCAGCGACCAGAGCAGCGGTGTTGCGGTCTGCGAGGTGTCCGGCCAGGCCAGCGATGCCCGGGCTTCGCGCAAACGGGTGACGGTGATCAACGAGGCGGCGCAACTGAGTGCGGAACTGGCTCAGCAGCGGGCTGACTGGGAGTGCGGCACCCGCACCGGCAAGGCGCTGACCACCACCTATCAGGTGCAGGGCTGGCGCCAGAGCAATGGTGATTTGTGGCGACACAACACGTTGGTGCGGGTCATCGACCCGGTGCTGGGTTTCGACCAGGACATGCTGATCTCCAAGGTCACCTGGTCGCTGTCCGACCAGGGCTCCATCACCACCTTGCAGGTGGCGCCGCCGCAGACCTTCGATGCCAACCCGACACCCGCAAAAAACTGAAACCTGCGCCCAACCGCAGGAGCCGGCTGGCCGGCGAAGGCACCCGGCACGAAACCGCGCAATCCCTGTTCGCCGGCAAGCCGGCTCTTCTCCCCCCAAGGAACCCAGCATGAGCCTACTGACACGCCTGTTGGCGCGGGGCACCGTGGTGCTCGCCCATTCGGCCAACAAATTGCAATCGCTGCAAATGCGCCTCACCGCCGGCGAGGTCAACGACGACATGGAGCATTTCGAGCCTTACGGTTTTACCAGCAACCCCCTGGCCGGCGCCGAGGGCATCGCCACCTTCCTCGGCGGCGATCGCTCCCATGGAGTGGTGCTGGTGGTGGCCGACCGGCGCTATCGCCTCAAGGCCCTGGCCGCCGGTGAAGTGGCGATCTACACCGACGAGGGCGACAAGATTCACTTCAAGCGCGGGCGGGTCATCGACATCGACACCGCCACCTTGAATATCCGCGCCAGCAGCGGCGTCATCATCGACAGCCCGACCCTGAGCATGAGCGGCAAGATCGTCTCCCAGGGCGATCAGGTCGCCGCCGGCATCAGCCAGATCAACCACGTCCACAGCGGCGTGCAACCCGGCCTGGGGCAGACCGGCGCGCCGGTGGGAGGTTAAGCATGTTCGCCACTTATGACCTGAAGAACGCCCTGACCCGGGCTGTGGAAATCAGCCTGTTCACCTGGCGCCGCGCCGCCGATGACGACGCCCTGGATGACGACCAGCGCTACGGCTGGTGGGGCGACAGTTTTCCCAGCGTGGCCGACGACCGTATCGGCTCGCGGCTGTGGCTGTTGCGCCGGGTCAAGCTGAGCCGGCAGACCCAGCTCGATGCCGAGTTCTATGCCCGCGAGGCCCTGCAGTGGCTGATCGACGATGGTCATTGCAACGCTGTCGAGATCCTCAGCGAACGCCTCGATGCCCAGCGCCTGAACCTGCGCACGGTGCTGATCCTGGCCGACGGCGAACGTCTGGACCTCAACCCCATTCACAGTTGGCAGGTGACCTATGCCGTTTGAAACCCCTTCGCTGCCGGTGCTGATTCAGCGCACCCAAAGCGACCTGGCCAGCGATTCGCTGCGCCAGTCCGATGCCCAAGTGCTGGCCCGCACCCTGAGCGGTGCTGCCTTTGGCCTGTATGGCTACCTGGATTGGATCGCCGAGCAGATCCTTCCGGACAAGGCCGATGAGTCGACCCTGGAGCGCATCGCCGCGCTGCGCCTGAACCAGCCGCGCAAGACCGCCCAGGCGGCCAGTGGCAGCGTCAGTTTCAACGCGGCAGCCGGTGCCGTGCTGGATCTCGGCATCCTGTTGCAAAGCAGCGACGGTCGCAGCTACACAGTGACCGCCGCGCGCACCACCAGCGCAGGCCTCAACAGCACCACGATCCAGGCCGTCGACGGCGGTACCCTGGGCAATGCCGATGCCGGCCTGGAGCTGACCGCGGTGCAGCCGGTGCAGGGCATCAGCAACTCGTTCACCGTCCTGGCCCCGGGCCTGAGCGGTGGCGTGGCCCGGGAAAGCCTCGAATCCCTGCGCTCGCGGGTGATCCGTTCCTATCGGATCATTCCCCATGGCGGCTCGGCGGACGACTACGAAACCTGGGCCATGGAGTGCCCGGGCATCACCCGTGCCTGGTGCCGGCGCAATTACCTGGGGCCGGGCACCGTGGGCTTGTTCGCCATGCGTGACGACGACCTGCAGCCGATTCCCAACGCCGAGCAACTGGCGCAGGTCCAGGCCTATATCGAGCCGCTGCGCCCGGTCACCGCCGAGGTGCATGTGCTGGCCCCGGTGATGCTGCCGGTGACCTACACGTTGCGCCTGACCCCCGACACCAGCGCGGTGCGCGCCGCCGTCGAGAGCCAGTTGCGCGACCTGCACAGCCGCGAGGCCGGCCTGGGCCAGACCCTGTTGCTCAGCCATATCCGCGAAGCCATCAGCAGCGCCACCGGCGAGCAGGATCACCAACTGTTGGCGCCCTTGGCCGATGTGCCGGCGGCGAATAATCAGTTGCTGGTATTCGGAGGTTGCCAATGGCTGCAATAAGAAGCGCCACCCAGTACCAGGGCCAGCTGCGCAGCCTGCTGCCCAGCGGCCCGGCCTGGGACCCGGAACGGGTGCCGGAGCTTGAACGGGTGTTGCAGGGCATCTCCCAGGAGCTGGCGCGCATCGACGCCCGGGCCGTGGACCTGCAAAACGAAATGGACCCGGCCAGCGTCAGCGAACTGGTGACGGATTGGGAAAAGGTCATGGACCTGCCCGACCCCTGCCTGGGGCTGACCCCGCTGTTCGAAGACCGGCGCCTGGCCGTGCGCCGGCGTCTGTTGGCAGTGGGCAGCCAGCGCGCCGCCTACTTCGTCGAAATCGCCCGCAGCCAGGGCTATCCCAATGCCAGCGTCACTGAGCTGAGTACCCCGCGCATGGGCCGCTCACGCTTTGGTCACGCGCATTTCGGCACCTGGCGGGCGAACTTCATGTGGACCCTCAATACCGGCGGCCGCCTGCAACTGGGCCGGCGCTTCGGCGCCAGCTATTGGGGCGAACGTTTTGGCATGAACCCGGGCAGCGCCCTGGAGTGCCTTGTCCATCGCAGTACGCCGGCTCATACACAGGTGTACATCAACTATGACTAGAGAAGACAAGAACAAGTGGATTATCCGAAAAGTGTTCCCAGCGTAGGGCTGGTGAACGGGAAGTTTGTCGACGAGAACCCGGTGACCGGGCAAGTCGGCTCACTGATTTCCTCTGAGTGGGGAAACGCGGTTACCGACGAATTGCTCAACGTGATTCGTGCGGGAGGGGAAGAGCCGGCCGAGGCCGAGCATGACCAGTTGCTGGCGGCGATCAAGGCGATCGTGCGTGATTCGATACCGCCGGAGAAGATTCGCACCACCCTGGCCGAGTACGGGATCACCGATGCCTATACCAAGTCGGTGACCTATACCAAGGCGGAGATCGAGGCGCTGTTGAAGAACATGTCGGCGTTGCCGGTGGGGGCGATGGTGCCGTTTCCCAAGGGCACAGTGCCGGCAGGTTTCTTGGAGGTGGATGGCAGTGTGCAGAGCGCAGCGACCTATCCGGACCTGGCGGCTTACCTGGGGACTGCGTTCAATACCGGAGGCGAGGGTGCGGGGAATTTCCGGTTGCCTGAGTCGCGGGGGGAGTTTCTGCGGGGTTGGGATCATGGGCGGGGGGTTGATGCGGGGCGGGTAATTGGCAGCGAACAGCAGGATGCGTTGCAGAACATCACAGGTGAATCGTCAACGTTTCCCACAGGAAGCACCGCGCCGCTAAACAGTACTGGGGCGTTCAAAACGAATGCTCGATCCGGTGTACCTACTGGTATTGCTGGAGGCGGGGCATGGAGTTCCGCATCCTTTGACTTTGATGCAAGCCGAGTGGCTAGAACTTCCACAGAAACCCGGCCTCGTAACCTGGCTGTTATGTGGTGCATCAAGGCCTGGAACGCCCCGATCAATCAGGGAAACATCGACATCGCTGCTCTCGCGGTTGATGTTCGTAATGCACAGAAAAACGCTGTTGTCGGGATTTGCAAAGGATTGAAGGCTTCGGCCTCCGGGCTCGGTTCAACTGTCAATGTGATGGCCGATCAACTGGTGGTTGGCAACGATCTCTCATTCAAGACAGTCAGTGACGTGAATCTCGTCATCAACGCTACGACTGTCGGCGCCAATGGACTCGACAGCGGGCTGCTGACCGGTGCCACCTGGTACAGCGTCTGGGTGATATGGGGAGGTACGGGTGTTGCAGGTTTACTCTCGCTCAGTGTGAAAACTCCAGTATTGCCTGCCGGTTACACCCACAAGGCCCGAGTCAGCTGGACGCGAACCGACTCCACGGCCAACAGGTTTCTACTGTCGTTTATCCAGGCGGGTAACAGCGTTCAATACAAGGTTGTGCCTGGCTCCAATGTGCCTAATCTGCCGGTCATGGCCTCCGGGGTTATCAGCCCGGCTGCAGATGTCGCCGTGTCTGCCTTTGTTCCACCAACGGCAGCAAAGATTTCACTCACTGCCGGTACCAACAATGGTTACGTTGGCTTTGCTCCAAGCAGTGCCTATACCGCGCAGGCGCTTATCTACTTGAATACCGCAGCGCTCAACGCTGCTCCCTTTGTTGGTGGTTTCAACCCTTCGTCGCCCGTACCTACTGCCAATGGACTGTTTTTGCTGGAAGGGCCAACGATTCGTTTTGGCTCTTATGCCGCGACAGGTGTTTTGCAATGTATTGGATGGGAGGACAACCTATGAATGGTTTTGCAGTTCGAGCCGATGGCCGGGGTTGCAGGGCAGTGGACAGTGTCGATCAACTGTTGGACGGGGAAATTTTTTCTGCTGAGTACCCGACGCTTGCGGTTGCCAGCGCTGACGTGTTGATGCTGATTGCCAATGAGCGATTCAAGCGCGAGGAGGCTGGCATCGTTGTTCAAGGCCTGGCTATTCAAACCGATCGTTCGAGTCAGGCGAAGCTCACTAGAGCCGCCGTCAGGGCGAGTCGAGATATCAGCTACCTGATTCATTGGAAACAGGAAAACGGCGCCTTTGTACAACTCGATGCGTATCAGGTGCAGGCCTGCGATAGCGCTGTTGATGCCTATGTTCAGGCCTGTTTTATCCGCGAGAGCGAGTTGGTCGCCGCGGTCAATGCCGGCGTGTATGAAGCCAAGATGCTGGAGACTGGTTGGCCGGCCATAGCTTTCAGCGCAGTGCCTGACTCCATTTAATAGTGGTGCTCTGACGTTTTAAGTTTTTACGAATAACCAGTTCAAAACCTCCTGATTCTCTGAACAGTGCCTAAAGGCATTGTTTCGGACTTCTCGTTTTCTAATGAGGAGCCCCATCTTTCTTACCCTTTGATAAATCCCGACGCCGATATCACCGGTTAGTTGTCGGTGGCGACTTTGTTCGCCATCGACATTACCGGGGATGGCGCCCGGGCGAGTTGATGAGCACAGCACATTGAGATCGTTCCAGGTCCTGGCCTGGAGTCTCTGATTTATTGCCACGCGCCGAGCTTGAGCCGGCGCGTTTCAATTACAACTAGAGGACAGACGAGTGGATTATCCAAAGAGTGTGCCCAGTGTCGGGCTGGTAAATGGGAAGTTTGTCGATGAAAACCCGGTCACGGGGCAAGTGGGTTCACTGATTTCTTCCGATTGGGGTAATGCAGTGACCGACGAATTGCTCAACGTGATTCGTGCGGGAGGGGAAGAGCCGGCCGAGGCCGAGCATGACCAGTTGCTGGCGGCGATCAAGGCGATCGTGCGTGATTCGATTCCACCGGAGAAGATCCGCACCACCCTGGCCGAGTACGGGATCACCGATGCCTATACCAAGTCGGTGACCTATACCAAGGCGGAGATCGAGGCGCTGTTGAAGAACATGTCGGCGTTGCCGGTGGGGGCGATGGTGCCGTTTCCCAAGGGTACGGTGCCGGCTGGGTTTCTGGAGGTGGATGGCAGTGTGCAGAGCGCTGCGACCTATCCGGATCTGGCGGCTTACCTGGGGACTGCTTTCAATACCGGAGGCGAGGGTGCGGGTAACTTCCGCTTGCCTGAGTCGCGAGGTGAATTCCTGCGGGGCTGGGATCATGGACGTGGGGTGGATGTTGGGCGGGCGCTTGGGTCATATCAAGCCCATGCAGTAGGCAGTCACCAACACCCTATGAATTATTGGGCTTGGCGAGATGGTACGGGAACAGGCACCCACAACTACGCAAAACCCTGGGGCGATACAGGAATTACTGGAGTAAAGGATCCTGGCACCGGGGCGAACGCGGGGGATTCTGAAACCCGGCCGCGCAACTTGGCTGTCATGTGGTGCATCAAAGCTTGGAATGCCCCCGTCAATCAGGGGAATATCGACATTTCCGGTCTGGCTGCAAACGTTTCAGCGTTAGAGACCCGACCTCGGGGCTTGGGTGATGGGCAGGCCTGGCAGAATGTTACGGCCAGTCGCGTTTCAGGCACTGTCTACACCAATACTACAGGGCGCCCGATTCAAGTTCAGGCATCTATTTCGACCGGTGCGGTTACTGCAACTTGCGGCGGTGTGGCCGTGGCAACTTCCGCCTTTCACGCATCGTTCGTGGTGCCGGTCGGAGCAACTTACTCAGTAACTTTTGGTAATCCAGTCAATCCAGTTTGGTCGGAGTTACGTGCATGAAGTATTTCCATAATCCCGAGACAAACCGTGTCCATGCTTACGATGCCGATGCCCCCGCGCATTTCATATCCAGCCAGTTGATCCCGATGTCCGAAGAGGAAGTTCGGCTCCACATAGAAAGTGCGACGGCGCCGTTACCTGTATCGGTAGGAGAGCGTGTCTGGCGTGATTCAGCGCTGGATTCGGTGAGGTGGTTGCGTGAGCGGCACCGTGATCAGTTGGAGATCGAAGTACCTACAACGCTTGCCAGTGCACAGTTCAAACAACTGCTTGTGTACATGCAGGCCTTGCGTGACTGGCCGCAATCGCCGCACTTCCCCGATTCTCAGTACCGCCCTGTCGCGCCATCCTGGGTTACTGAACAAACTGAATAAACGCCCCGTACCGCCGGGGCGTTTTCTTATCCGACCTTCAAACACTGACCATGCCAATAACCGAAGAACAACTGCTGCAAATCATGCCTAACGCCCGCCGCCAAGCGGGCGTTTTTGTTTCTCCACTCAACACCGCCATGGCCAAGCGGCAGATCGATACGCCGAAGCGCCAGGCGGCCTTTCTGGCTCAGATCGGACACGAATCCGGGCAGCTGCAATACGTACGCGAATTGGGCAGTGATCAATACCTGAGCAAGTACGACACGGGCCCTCTCGCCGCGCGCCTGGGCAATACCCCCGAGGCGGATGGCGACGGCCAGCGGTATCGCGGGCGCGGGCTGATCCAGATCACCGGGCGCAGCAACTATCGCCAGTGCAGCCTCGGGCTGTTTGGCGATGAGCGCCTGCTGGAGTTGCCGGAGCTGCTGGAGCAAGCGCAATGGGCCGCCGAGTCGGCGGCCTGGTTCTGGGAGCGCGGTGGGCTCAATGCGCTGGCTGACCGCGATGAGTTCAACAGCATTACCCGGCGGATCAATGGGGGCCTGAATGGCTTGCAGGACCGCCTGCAACTCTGGGCCAGGGCGCGGGCGGTGCTGTGTTTGCCGGTGGTGTGAGGGCTGCCGTCTGAAGGTCCTGCGGACCTTTTCGCAGCCTGCGGCAGCGGCTACAGGTTTTTTTGGCAGGCTGGGTGATTCATTTCATGCGCGCCTCAGGAGGGCTTGATGAATATCCGTGGCTGGCTGGCCATCGCTGTGGCGGCCGGGTTGCTTTATGCACTCGGCTACGTCAGCGGTGCCGGCAGTGAGCGCAGTAACAACCAACACCTCGATGAGGCTCGTCTCAAACAATCCTTTGAACAAGGCCGGGCCCTGGGCACGGTCAGGGAAAAGGTGGTGGTCGAGTACGTCGACCGTATCGTCAAGGTCTATCAGGCGGGCGCCACCATCACCAAGGAGGTTCCTGTCTATGTTTCGAAAGCGGCTGATAGAGCCTGCGTTGTGCCTGCTGGTTTTGTCCGGGTGCACGACGCCGGCGCCGCCAACCTGCCCGTGGCCGGAGGCCCCAGCGTCACTGATGGCGCCGCCTCGGGCCTTGCACTCTCTACCGTCGCCGCCAGCGTCGTCGACAACTACAGCGAATGCCACGCCAATGCCGAGCAATTGAAGGCGTTGCAGCGGTGGGTGCGCGAATCCCAGGCTATGCTGGGGAGCGCTTCGACAGCCGAGCAACGGCACTGAAATCAGTACAAAGCCTCGACGCTCTCTTGGAGTAGGGGGGTAGCAGTCAGGGGATAATCAAATGGATGTACCGATGCTAAAAGAATGCAGATGCGGTCATTGCAAGCGACTTCTTGCCCGAGTGGGTGAGTTCACCGAGCTCCAGATCAAGTGTTCTCGATGTGGCACCTTGAATCATGTGAAGGCCTCGAGCCTCGAGCAATCGCCTCTGAGCGGCATGAGAGCGGAATTTTCCGCAACCCATCATTCGACTCAATAGGTAACTACATGGCTTGGATTCGATACGACTTTACTGACAACGGTTCTTCTGTGCTGCCAGCGCGCTACTACATGGCGCCCAACCAGTACCTTCAGTCCCCTAACAAGCGCTTCAAGCTGCTCTTTCAGGCAGATGGCAACCTCGCGCTCTATGACGGTGCTCAATTGGCATGGGTCGCTGACCAGAACACCCCGTTCACGAATGTGAGTAAGGGCAATAAAAAAGACCCAATGATGGTCTTCATGAATTACGGCTTCGTCCTTGACGACCCGCTGCGTGGCCGGATCTGGTCGACGACCCCAAGCGATCCCACCATGGGTTCTCGTGAAGATGCTTCGCTGCGCGCGTTCACCCAGGTTCAGGATGACGGGAACATCGTAACCGTCGACACCATTCCTCACTGGTATGCGCCCAACGGGCGAGTGTTTACCCCGGCAGTCGGGGCCGCAATGATCATCGGCGGTACTACTGAACTGGTACCGGGGCAGTTCTACAGCGCTGGTGAGCACTCCTTGGTTTTCCAGGGTGATGGCAACCTGGTGGTTTACGGTCCGAATTCCAGTGTTATCTGGGCGACTTACACCCAGAACAAAGGAGGCGTGCGATGCGTCATGCAGGAAGACGGTAACCTGGTGATCTACGCAGCGAACAATGGCGTCGTGTGGCAAAGCGGTACTGGTGGTCACCCTGGCGCAACTATCCGCCTGCAGGCGAACGGCAGCTTCACCATCGTAACAGAGCGGCCGGTCTGGGCTCGTTTCGGGTACACCCCAACCATCAAGCCTCCGCGTGTCTTCTATCCCGACCACAAGTGGAAAACCGGTAGCTACACCTGGAACAACGTGTTCTAAAAAACCGCAAGGAGCTCCGCGATCAGGCGGGGCTCCTTGCATATTCTCTCTTTAGCAGCCATTCAGGGAGCGCGGGCGAGCAAGCTCAGATGTCGATGCCATACCCGGCGTTCATATCGGCGGGGCCAGGCATTCGGGGAAGCCGCATCAGCTTAGTTGCCGAGGCCGCAGCTACTGACGAGCTGGACTTCCTCGCCCGAGCCGTGATCCTGAGTCGTTCGGTTTCATGATGGCTTGTCACTTGCAAGCCACCTCGCCTGGTGTACGGTAAGCACACGCCAGCCCCATCAGGAGAGGATTGTGAAAGAAATCACCCAGCTTGCCGCTGAACTCGGCAGGCGTTTGCAGGTTCTGAATGCCCACGTCACCACCGCGGAGTCCTGCACCGGGGGAGGCATCGCCGAGGCGATCACGCGGATCCCTGGCAGTTCGGCCTGGTTCGAGGCCGGTTATGTCACCTATTCCAATCGCCAGAAGACCCTGCAATTGAATGTGCCGGCCGATTTGTTCAATTCGGTCGGCGCTGTCAGTCGTGAAGTGGTCGAGGCCATGGTCCGGGGGGCACAGGCCAGGAGTCATGCGCATTTTGCCGTGGCGGTCAGCGGTATCGCCGGGCCGGATGGCGGTTCTGCGCAGAAGCCTGTGGGCACTGTGTGGCTGGCCTGGGGGGCGGGAGAGACGCTGACCACCGAGTGCCGGCACTTTCCGGGGAATCGCGATGAGGTCCGCCGACAAACGGTGAAGGCCGCGCTAGAGGGGTTGCTGCAACATGCTGCGGCAGAAATCGCAAATCAGGGGTAGGCGATCCTCGAGCGCTGTGGAATAATACTGGCTACTTATACAGGTGTTGGCCGTCAGGCCTTATTGATTACGTGAGGACTTTAATGGACGACAACAAGAAGAAAGCCTTGGCTGCGGCCCTGGGTCAGATCGAACGTCAATTCGGCAAGGGTGCCGTAATGCGTATGGGCGATCACGACCGTCAGGCGATCCCGGCCATTTCCACCGGCTCTCTGGGTCTGGACATTGCTCTGGGCATTGGCGGTCTGCCAAAAGGCCGTATCGTTGAAATCTACGGCCCTGAGTCGTCCGGTAAAACTACCCTGACTCTGTCGGTTATTGCCCAGGCGCAGAAAGCCGGTGCCACTTGTGCGTTCGTCGATGCCGAGCACGCACTGGATCCGGAGTACGCCGGCAAGCTGGGTGTGAATGTTGACGACCTGCTGGTTTCCCAGCCGGACACCGGCGAACAGGCCCTGGAAATCACCGACATGCTGGTGCGTTCCAACGCGGTTGACGTGATCATCGTCGACTCCGTGGCGGCCCTGGTGCCCAAGGCTGAAATCGAAGGTGAAATGGGCGACATGCACGTGGGCCTGCAAGCCCGCCTGATGTCCCAGGCGCTGCGCAAAATCACCGGTAACATCAAGAACGCCAACTGCCTGGTGATCTTCATCAACCAGATCCGCATGAAGATCGGCGTGATGTTCGGTAGCCCGGAAACCACCACCGGTGGTAACGCGCTGAAGTTCTACGCTTCGGTCCGTCTGGACATCCGCCGTACCGGCGCGGTGAAGGAAGGCGACGAAGTGGTGGGCAGCGAAACCCGGGTCAAGATCGTCAAGAACAAGGTGGCTCCGCCATTCCGTCAGGCCGAGTTCCAGATTCTTTACGGCAAGGGCATCTACCTCAACGGTGAAATCATCGATCTGGGCGTGCTGCATGGCTTCCTGGAGAAATCCGGTGCCTGGTACAGCTACCAGGGCAACAAGATCGGTCAGGGCAAGGCCAACTCGGCCAAGTTCCTGCAGGACAACCCGGAAATCGGCAACGCACTGGAGAAGCAGATCCGTGAAAAACTGCTGACTGCATCGCCAGACGTCAAAGCCAACCCGGTCAAAGAGACCGAAGACGATATGGCCGACGCTGATATCTGATTGATCCAATGACCGCCGTACTCGATACCCTCGTCGCGGTGCGGCGAACCGCAATGGACCTGCTCGCAAGACGCGAGCACGGTCGTGTCGAGCTGACGCGTAAACTGCGTCAGCGCGGCGCCCCTCCTGAAATGATCGAAGCAGCCCTTGACCGTTTGACGGAAGAGGGCCTGCTGTCCGAATCCCGTTATCTCGAAAGCTTTGTTTCCTATCGTGCACGGTCCGGTTACGGGCCCATGCGTATTCGCGAAGAACTGGGCCAGCGCGGCTTGCAGCGCAGCGATATTGATCTTGCGCTGCGCGAGTGCGGTATCGATTGGCAGGAACAATTGCGTGACGTCTGGCAGCGCAAGTTTGCTGGGCGGTTTCCTGTAGATGCTCGAGAGCGTGCCAAGCAAGGGCGTTTCCTGAGTTATCGCGGGTATTCCATGGACATGATCAGCCGCTTGTTGAGTGGCCGAGGCATGGACGACTGACGCCGTACCCGCTGCATAACGCAGCGGGCTAGGGCTGGGGTCAGTTGGCTTTGCTGGTTTCTCGTGCCCGTTGCGTTGTTTGGGGCTGAGGCCTGGCCCAGTTTTCCGGCAGGTTGATGAAGTCGATCAGCTCGCGCAGGCGACCGTTGTCGCGAGCATTGAAGGCGAATGACAGCCGCGCCAGATGGCTGAACTGCACTTCGTCGTGTTCCTCCCCGCTGTAGGCATGCTGTTGAAACTGGCCACTCAGGCACAGGTCGGCGAATGCTGTCTGCATCTGCTCCAGCGCCTGCTCATTGAGGTTGTAGTTCATGCGGATGACGAACTGTTGCTTGAGCCAGCGGCTGGAGTGGAAGTTGGCATAGAACTGCTGGATTTCCTGCACCGCTTCTTCAGTGCTGTGCACCAGGCGCACCAGCTTCATGTCACTGGGCAGAATGTAGCGATTGGCTTCCAGTTGGTTGTGGATGAAGTCCAGGGCGCCTTGCCAGAACTGTCCACCCGGCATGTCCAGCAGTACCACGGGTACCAGCGGGCTTTTGCCGGTCTGAATCAGGGTCAGTACTTCCAGGGCTTCATCAAGGGTGCCAAAGCCGCCAGGGCAAAGCACCAGTGCGTCGGCCTCCTTGACGAAGAACAGCTTGCGGGTGAAGAAAAAGTGGAACGACAGCAGGTTCTCCGTACCGCCAACGGTGGGGTTGGCATGCTGCTCGAAAGGCAGGGTGATGTTGAACCCCAAGCTGTGCTCCAGGCCTGCACCATCGTGGGCGGCGGCCATGATGCCCCCGCCGGCCCCGGTAATGACCATCAGATCCGAGCGGGCCAGGGCCGCGCCCAGCTCTCGGGCCATGGCGTATAGCGGGTGTTCACTGGGGGTGCGTGCCGAGCCGAAGACCGTCACTTTGCGTCGGCCCTTGAACTGTTCCAGGACGCGGAAGGCGTGCTCCAGTTCGCGCAGGGCCTGCAGGGTTATCTTGGCATTCCAGCGATTGAGGTCATCCTCGGCCATGCGCAGGACGGTGAGCACCATGTCGCGGTAAAGAGGAAGATTCGGGCTGTTGGGGGCTATCTGGTTGAGTTGCGCTTCGACCTGGTTCGTCAGGTCGACACCGTTGCTCTGAAAATGACGACTTAACAGGTCATTCGATTGGTAAGGCATTCAGCTTCTCCTTCTGCACAGAACCTTGCGCACGATCGAGATATTCGAATGTGCCACGACACTGCCTGTGTCGCTGTCTACTCAGCCCAGCGAATGAGCGAATTTCCGGACCCGATCACAGCTGACAATCGCTGGGCAGTGTTGGGGTCATCCACAGAGGTCCTGCTTTCCTTTATTTGAGAACATTTGCACAGCAAGACGCACAAGGACGGCCTCCTCAACCGTCCGCAAGCCGTTTCGGACATGGCTTGATCATGTGCTCATAAAGTCTTGGCTGGCAACCGCTTGTTCGCGGTTTTCCCCAGGCTGGCACCGCTGGTCAGGAGGGGCGGCAAGGGATGACAGCTCTGATTTACTAAGGTGCAGCGTCTGGCGCAGGAGCAGGGGCCGGAGAGAGGCAAGCGGGTTCTGGGCCATGCAGGGCCAGAGCAGGGAGGCAGGGGATGACCATTGTCACGCTGGAGATTGATCCGCAGTTGTGTCAGCTGCTGCAAGCCGCTGCCGCTGACCATCAAATAAGCCTGGAGGAAGAGTGCCGGCGCCGATTGGCAGCACAGGAGCGGCCATCGCGATACCTACAGGCCCTGGTCGCCGAACTGCGCGCCGATGATCAGCAGCGGCGCGCCGCTCGTTCGTGATTACTTTTTCTTGGGCGTGCTTTGCGCCGGGCAATCCGACTCCTGAAAGCGCGCCGACGCCACCGGGCGATTGGTGCGGTTTTCAGTGAACTCGTAACGCATGATGGCGCCTTTGGCCATCAGCTTGCGGTAGTTGGGGTTGCGGCAGACGCTTGCCCCAAGTTGCAGGTAGACCGCCTTGGGATTGGCGCGCATCTGCTCGGCATGGCCAGACTGCACGCTGAGGTGGTTGATCAGTTCCTTGCCTTCAACGGTATAGCCCTGGTCGAGAATGTTCTCGTTGATTTCCCGAGGAGTGCCGACGTTGCTTTCCGCAGCGACCTTCTCCAGCATTTTGCCCAGTTCGAATTCTTGCAGGGACGCAGCTTGGGCACCCAGGGGCAGGGCCAGCAGAAGGGCGACGGTAGGAATGGTAAAGCGCAACATGAAACTCTCCTGGTGCAGTGACTGATGCTTCGACCAGCCACTCGACTGTGCGTTCAGTGGCGACGAATTATAGGGGGAGAGGCCGCAGGGCGGTACAGGTTTGAACATATAGCTCTGATAAACTTGTCCGACTTTTTACCCTCTTGAGTGTTTGTCGTGTTGATTTCTGTTTCTTGCTGGCATGTCCTGCGATGAGTCATGCGGTTTCCCGTTTACGTGATCTGCGGATGGCGCGCGTGGCCAAGCCCTTTTTCGCACGCGGCTCACGGGCTGAACGCTGCCCCCGCTGCCGAGTGATTCCCAGCCATTGCCTGTGTGCCTGGCGACCGAAAGTCGTTGCCCGGTCAGCCATGTGCCTGGTGATGCACGACGTCGAACCGCTCAAGCCGAGCAATACCGGTTGGCTGATTGCCGATGTGATCGGCGACACGACGGCGTTCAGCTGGTCGCGTACTGAGGTCGATCCGCAACTGCTGGCGTTGCTGGCCGACCCGCAATGGCAGCCTTATATCGTGTTTCCGGGCGAGTTCGTCGCGCCCGAACGGGTGGTCAGCGAAGTCAGGCAGGAGGAGGGCAAGCGGCCGCTGTTCATTCTGCTGGACGCTACCTGGAGCGAGGCGCGCAAGATGTTCCGCAAGAGCCCTTACCTGGAGCACTTGCCGGTTCTCAGCCTGTCCCCGGAGAAGCTCTCGCGCTACAAGCTGCGTCGCTCCAAGCGTGATGATCACTTCTGTACCGCTGAAGTGGCGGCGTTATGCCTGGAGCTGGCCGGCGATGAGCAGGTCAGCCAGGTACTGGATGCCTACCTCGATGTGTTCAGCACCCATTACCTGTCAGCGAAGTTCCAGAAGGCCATCGATCCGGATGACGATGTGCATGCCCGGCTCAAGCCCTTTGTGTAGTCGTGCTGGAATGAGGCTTTTGTGGCCATAGCTGGGCTACCAGCATGCCGCTGAGCATCAGCGCGCAGCCGAAGTAGCCGCGGGCCTGCAGCGACTCATCCAGCAACCAGGCCCCGGCAATGGCGGCAAATACCGCTTCCAGGGACAGAATGATTGCCGCGTGAGAGGCGATTGCGTCCTTTTGGGCAATCACCTGCAAGGTGTAGCCGATACCGACGGCCACCACCCCGCCATAGAGAATGGCCGGCCCGGCGCCGACAATCGCTTCCCAGCGAAGCGGTTCCAGGCACAACGCCAGGATCAGGCTGACCACCGCGCAGGTCGCAAATTGCAGGAACGCCAGGCGAATCGGGTCATGACGGCCGGCGAAAACCCCCACCAGAATCACGTGCCCACCCCAGACGAAGGCGCCAATCAACTGCAGCCAGTCTCCCGGGGCAACGTGGAAGCTGTCGCTGACGCTCAGCAGGAACATGCCCACCACCGCCAGCACGGCGCCGAGCCAGGTACCCAGGCCAGTCTTGTGGCCAATCAGCAGCCCCAGAAGCGGCACTACAATGACATAGAGCCCGGTGATGAAACCTGCATTGGTGACGGTGGTGAACATCAGCCCCACCTGTTGCAGATTGATGCCCAGGGCCAGGGCCAGCCCCATGAGTACGCCGCCCAGTAGCAGCCCACGATTGAGCAAGGGTTCGGGCTGACGATCCGTGGGTGTTTTACGCAGCACCAGCGGCAAGAGGCAGAGTGAGCCCAGGGCGAAGCGCAGGCCGGAATAAAGGAAGGGGCCGATATGATTCATACCGGAAGTTTGTGCGACAAACGCCGAGCCCCAGATCACCGCGGTAATCAGCATCAGGACATCGGCACGCAAGGCTTGGCTGCGCATGATGGCTCTCTTATTAGTTAGCCAGCTAAGATGCCGCAAAGCTTCACGCTTGACCACCCTGGCTTGGCTGGGCATGCTTGGCGCCGATTAGGGCGCCGGCGCTGTTTGAACCACTGTTTTGCTCAGGCTTTTCGCGGCGTTCGTGCTCTTTGGGTGCGGTATTCTGGCGTGCCTCCGTGTTGCTTTGGTGAGGGCTGAATGCATCAGTCCTGCCATGAAAAACAGGATCATTTGAAAAATGGCCACATACGAAATCCTGATTGCCGATGATCACCCGCTTTTTCGCAGTGCACTGCATCAAGCTGTCACCTTGGGCCTGGGCCCCGATGTGCGTCTGGTGGAAGTGGCAAGCATTGCCGAACTGGAAGTGCGACTCACCGAAAAATCCGACTGGGATCTGGTCCTGCTGGACCTGAACATGCCCGGTGCCTACGGTTTTTCCGGTCTGGTGCTGTTGCGCGGGCAGTACCCGCAAATTCCGGTGGTGATGGTTTCGGCGCAGGAAGAAGCCTCCGTCATGGTGCGCTCCCGAGAGTTCGGCGCCAGCGGTTTCATTCCCAAGTCCAGTTCCCTGGAAGTCATCCAGCAGGCCGTGCGCAGTGTGCTCGACGGTGATGTCTGGTGGCCGCCCCAGGCGTTTGAAGAGGTCAGTGTCTCAGCCGAAGCCAAGGCCGCCAGCGAAGGCCTGGCTAGCCTGACGCCCCAGCAGTTCCGGGTTCTGACCATGGTCTGCGAAGGGTTGCTGAACAAGCAGATTGCCTACGAGCTGAGCGTGTCGGAAGCCACGATCAAGGCCCACGTGACGGCGATCTTCCGCAAGCTCGGGGTGCGTACCCGGACCCAGGCAGCGCTGCTCTTGCAACAACTTGAGTCAATTTCCAGCCATTAACCGGCTGTTTGTTCACGCTTTTTTGACTTTGGTTGAACTAGCTTCCCCACTTCTTTTTCTTCAGTTGCCCAGCTTATGTCGCCTTTCAAAGGTCAAACCGGTCTTAAACGTATCCTTAACGCCGCCGGCTATTCGTTCGATGGCTTGCGCGCGGCGTTCACTGGCGAGGCGGCATTCCGTCAGTTGGTGCTGCTCAATGTGATCCTGATTCCCCTGAGCTTCCTGCTTAATGTCAGCCGGGTCGAGCGTGCGCTGTTGATCGCCGTGTGCCTGCTGGCGCTGATCGTCGAGCTGCTCAATTCGGCGGTGGAGGCGGCCATCGACCGCATCTCCCTGGATCGTCATCCCTTGTCGAAAAACGCCAAGGACATGGGCAGCGCGGCGCAGTTTGTCGCTCTGAGCATGATCACCATCGTCTGGGCAGTGATCCTGATCTGAATCAGGGAATGCTTGGCAGGACGATTTCGTCGCTGCGTTGCACCCCGGCGGTAAAGGCGCGACACAGTTCCAGGAATTCGCGCATGGCCGAGGTCTGGTACTTCTGCTTGTGCCAGATGAAGTAGAACTGCCGGGCCAGGTCCAGGCCCGGGGTTTCCACCGGCACCAGGCTGCCGCGGCGAAACGCATCGCGCAGGGCCAGCCGGGAAATGCAGCCAATCCCCAAACCCGACTCCACCGCACGCTTGATGGCTTCGGTGTGCTCCAACTCCAGGCGGATGTTCAGTGCACTGCGGTGGTGACGCATGGCCTGGTCAAAGGTCAGGCGCGTCCCGGAACCCTGTTCGCGAAGGATCCAGGCTTCATGGGTCAGTTCTTCCATGGTGGCGTGGCCGCGCTTGGCCAGTGGATGCTGGGGCGCGCAGAACACCACCAGTTCATCTTCGACCCAGGTCTGGACTTCGATATCCGGATGGCTGCAGTCGCCCTCGATTAGACCCAGATCAATTTCGTAGTGGGCCACCTGTTGCACGATATGCGCAGTGTTCTGCACATGGAGCTTCACCTGGCTCTCCGGGTGCACCTGCATGAAACTGCCGATCAGCAGGGTGGCCAGGTAGTTGCCGATGGTCAGGGTCGCACCCACCGAAAGCGAGCCGAACCCGGACTTGCCGTTGAGCAGGTCTTCGATCTCCTTGGCCTGGTCCAGCAGGGCCACTGCCTGTGGCAGCAGCTGTTTGCCCAGGGCATTGAGGCTCAGGCGCTTGCCCGCGCGATCGAACAGCTGGCAACTGGATTGGCGCTCGAGTTCGGTGATCGAGGTACTGGCGGCCGATTGCGACAGGGACAGCAGCCCCGCAGCACGAGAAACGCTCTCTTGCTGGGCGACGGCGACGAAGACTTGCAGTTGACGGAGAGTAAATCGCATATCGATATAACCGATAACCCTTATCTTAATAATCCAGTTAACAGATATTGTCGCCGCCATTAGAATGCTGTGCAATTGCGCTCATGGTCAGCGCAGGCAATTTCTAGGAGCCCCCGTACATGAGCAACATGAACCACGAGCGTGTCCTCAGTGTTCATCACTGGAATGACACTCTGTTCAGCTTCAAGTGCACCCGCGATCCGGGTCTGCGCTTCGAGAACGGTCAGTTCGTGATGATCGGCCTGCAACAGCCTAATGGCCGTCCGCTTATGCGTGCCTACTCCATTGCCAGCCCGAACTGGGAAGAGCATCTCGAATTCTTCAGCATCAAGGTTCCAGACGGTCCGTTGACTTCCCAACTGCAGCATCTGAAGGAAGGCGACGAGATCATCATCAGCAAGAAGCCAACCGGTACCCTGGTACTGGATGACTTGAAGCCCGGCAAACACCTGTACCTGCTCAGCACCGGCACCGGCCTGGCGCCGTTCATGAGCGTGATCCAGGATCCGGAAACCTACGAGCGTTTCGAAAAAGTGATCCTGTGCCACGGCGTACGCTACGTCAACGAAGTCGCCTACCGCGAGTTCATCACCGAGCACCTGCCGCAGAACGAGTTCTTCGGCGAAGCCTTGCGTGAAAAGCTGATCTACTACCCCACCGTGACCCGCGAGCCGTTCGAGAACGAAGGCCGCCTGACCGACCTGATGCGCAGCGGCAAGCTGTTCCGCGACATCGGCCTGCCGCCGATCAACCCGCAGGACGATCGCGCCATGCTGTGCGGCAGCCCGAGCATGCTGGATGAAACCAGCGAAGTGCTCAACAGTTTCGGCCTGACCGTTTCGCCGCGCATGCGCGAGCCGGGTGACTACCTGATCGAGCGTGCATTCGTCGAAAAGTAGGAGCGAGCGTGCTCGCGAAGACCGTCCAGGCAGCGCATTGGTGCTGACTGGGCGGATTCTCCCGGACACAGAAAAGCCCGCGTTGCCTGGAAAGGCAGCGCGGGCTTTTTCGTTTCCGGGGTTCAGCCCGCCGGGACCACTTCCAGCACCCGGATCACCCCGGGCTCTGGGTAATGCCAGCGCACGTCCAGATCCCAGAACTGGGCGCCGTACTCACGCTCGGTCGTGGGCACCTGGTAGGCCGGACGCGGATCCTGAGCCAGGCACTGCTCGATCAGCTCCACCAGGGGCTCCTGCAGACGCTGAGCGTGGATCTGAGCCTGTTGCAGGGCATTGTCCTGCCACTGCACCGGAATAATCTGCGGCGCGGCGCTGGCGATCTCATTGCTCGCCGTGGCAATGATGTCGGCGTAGGGCACGTAGGGCTTGATATCGAGGATCGGCGTACCGTCCAGCAGGTCGATGCCGGAGATCCACAGGCGGTTGGCCTCAACCTTGTCCAGCTTGACCACCGACTGGCCGATGCCATTGGGGCGATGGGTGGCGCGGGTGGCGAAGACCCCCATGGACTTGTTGCCCCCCAGGCGCGGCGGGCGCACCTTGAGTCGCGGCTTGTCCTTCAGGGCCTGGTGAAACAGGAATAGCAGCCAGACGTGGCTGACCTGCTCCAGCCCTTGCACCGCGTCGCCCTGGTCGAAAGGCGCCACCAGTTCCAGCACCCCGCGCGCGGCCGGAGCCAGTTGCGGTTGGCGCGGG
>NZ_VYKE01000288.1:0-3347 GCF_032424515.1 Pseudomonas sp. JV245A | reverse complement strand
CCGCGCCAGATAGGCCTGGACCAGTTCCACCGAGGTGGTCTGCCCGGATTCCAGAGCGGCGCGCAGGTGGGCAATGGAGACTTCGGTGACTTCGATCATGCTGCTACCGCCGTTGGCTGGTGGGTGATGAGGTGCAGAGGGCGCAACGGGGCGCGTGTGTTGGGGTATTGGCTGTGCATGGTGATTCTCGTGGTACGGCTGGCACGACAAGGGTGGCATGGGAACGCTGGGGGCCTTTTTAGCATCTAGTGCGGGGCAGAGGAATCGGCTTGATGGATTATTGCTTCAGGCCAGCTGCGCCAGGGCCTGCGGGCTAGAGGTAGATCTTTCCCTCGGCGTCCCTTGCGTGAAACTGCTGCAGGAAAGCGTGGTAGTCACGATAGTCATGGAAGTCCATGCCGGCCTTGTCAGCCCGATCGTGGAGATCCCGTGGATTGGGACGAAAGATTTTCTTGATCTGGCGCATTCGCTGCACATCGATGCCGTTGAATTTTTGATCTCGCTCATAGTGGCTGTAGAGATTCTTTCCACCGACCGAGAACCCGCGGCGAGCCAGAATCCAGTCGACTTGAGCCTCTGCCTCCTCGGGATGTATGGGGAACCATTCAGAGTCACGGCCGGTGTCCAAGTGCTTGATCGGCTCTCCAAAGACCGATCTTGAATGGATGTAACGCTCGATGTCGGACAGCTCCCGGCGCGAAGTCCCGTTGGAGCACTTGGACAGTTCATAGACCGTGAACAGGGTAAGGAAAGGATTGTAGGTCTTGCCTTCGGCAATCCGTTGCTGCGGAGTTCGCTTGGTGGTCAGCCCGATCTTTGTCAGGCCCATGTCGCGGATGTCGATGGCGATATAGAGCCAGGCATACAGGGCAGGGGTGCAGTCAGCGTAGTACTCGTTGAACTGCGCTTCTTCATCGTCAAAATCGAGGTCCATCTAGCCACCTTCCTTACGGGCTGCTGAATGCAATCGCTGATTGCAAGAGCTCGCTCATGCGGGCTCCACGTTGAACTCGCCAAGGTAGTCCAGGGTTGCCGTGCTTGCGGGCTGGCGTTGATTGGCGCCGCCGGAGATCGATTTGTGGTCACCGTAAATCGACTCGCAGCCAACGATGATGAAATGGCTGTAGCCGGAGTCGACGCGCGTGCGCAGCTGCTGTTTTCCGGCGTCGCTGCGGATCAGCGATTCCAGGTATTGCGGGCCGTCTTCACTGCCGATCAGCTCGACGAAATCGGAGTCCATGTAGTACCCCAGCTCCTGTTTGAGGCGCCAGCTGGGGTTGCGTGCTTCCCAAGCGCTGAACTCGGCATCGCTGGCGTCGGCCGCGGGTTCGGGCTCCCACTGTTCGAAGGCAAACCGTTCGGCCTCTGCCTGGTTCGGGAAGCGGGCAGCGAACAGGTAGAAAGGGAAGTAGTTCTCGGCTTCTGACATGGACGGCTAGGCTCCTTGGTTCAGATCAGGCTGGCGCGCTGCAAATGGCTGACATGACCATGGCCGGCGGCGCTCAAGCGCACGGCCAGGTCTTCCCGGGCCTGGGCCCCGCCGCTGCGCACGTACTCCAGCTCCGCGGCGGTGATCAGCACCACCGGCACCAGGGTCACGGGGGACAGCGGCATGTCTTCCAGGCGTGTCGGGAAGTCCGGGGCCGGGCCGCCCACCAGTACCCCGGCGCAGTCGTCGGCGCTGATGAAATGCGCTGGCAGTTGCTCGCTCATGGCGCGGGACTGGCTGACGCCGGGCAGTTCCAGGGACAGCACCCCGTAGCGCTGCAGGCGAGCAGTGAGGCCACCGGCATCGGCCGTGGTGTTGGCCACGCAGCGCAGCAGTTCGAAAGCCCAGCTATCGGCGAACGGATAGACATCACCCACCGCGCCCTGGGCATGGGGTGGGATGTCCGGGGTTTCGACGAACAGTTCCATCTCGAAACCATTGCCCAGATCATCACCTGTGACCCCATCGAACGGGTCGGACAGGCCCTCGGTGGCGAGAATGATGCCGTTGTTGCGACGCACGATGCGATAGGCCTGGCGCGTGGAGGGCCAGTGCGAGCCGCCCATGAAACTGGGGCTGATGGCGAAGCCCAGGACGTCTTGCTCACAGTGGCCGACCGCTTGCCAGTGGCGATCGAGGCAGGCGGCACCGGCCTCCATCAGGGCAATGCCGGCCAGCTCTGCTTGGGTTGGCTGGTACTGGGCGAAGGGCTCCTCTGCGGCGGCCGGCTCGCCGGCGGGCAGGGTGGGCTCGGCCTTTTGTGGCGCCGGCTTTTTGAAGACGCTGAGCAGTTTTTCCAGGAAATTCATCGGGCGATCCTTGCGGGGCAAGTGCGTTGCACAAGGCGCACAGCACAGGGGTAGAGAGAGGGCACATTGTGACGGGTTTGCCGTGCCCATGGAAACCGACGGATGCAAGTTGCACGAAGCCTTGCCTTGCCGGTGTGGCTACCCGAGAATCCGCCCCGGTCCGCTACCTAAGGAAAGTGATCAGCATGTCTTACCCGAAGAAGCTAAGTCCGGAGTTTTCCGGGGCACTGAGAACCTTCAGTTTCTGGGTCGCCAACGGCACCTTGGGCTATCCGTTGCTGGAAGGCGTCGACTACCGCAGTTGCCTCGGGGACGAGCCGAGCATGCTGGAGATGGCCTATGCCATTTTTGCCAATGTGCTGGAGCTGGACGAGCAGGGCGTACCGGTGAATGCCAAGTACGCCGAGCACCGGGCGGCGCAGTACATCCGTCAGTATTGCGATCCGGGCTACCAGGCACGGCCGGCGTTCGAGGACTGGGAGCAGGAGCTGTACGGCCCGCCCGAGCGGGACGACAGCAAGCCCTGGCCAGCCGGCGTGGCCTAGGTTTTTCGACGGCTGGATACAAGCCTCGGGCACTATGGCTTCGAAACGACGAACCCCCTCATCAAGGATTATGAATGTCGCTGATTTCGCAACGTGTAGAACTGGCCCGCCAGGGTGCCAACGACAAGGTGATTTGCCGCATGGCTTCGGGCTGGGCGGTGATGGGCGATGTGCAGTTTCTTGAGGGCTATTGCCTGTTGTTGCCGGACCCGGTGGTGGCCAGCTTGAACGACCTGGATGCCCAGGCCCGGGCCACCTACCTGCTGGACATGGCCCGCATCGGCGATGCGCTGCTCGAGGCCACCGGAGCGCTGCGCATCAACTATGAAATCCTCGGCAACTCGGAGCCTGAGTTGCATTGCCATATCTTTCCCCGCTACGCCTCGGAGCCGGAAGGCAAGCGCCGGATGCCGGTGTGGTTCTACGACTGGAAGACCGCGCCGCCCTATGTCGAGGCCGAGCACGGCCCATTGCGCCAGCAGCTTGCCCGGATACTGGCTGGCC
>NZ_VYKE01000287.1:0-3432 GCF_032424515.1 Pseudomonas sp. JV245A | reverse complement strand
GCCTGTGGCAGCGGCTACAACGAATGTGCAGGCCATGAAAAAGCCCCGGCTCGCGAGAGTCGGGGCTTTTTATCGAGCGATGCAGGCTTACAGAGTCGGGTAGTCGATATAGCCGACCGGGCCCTTGCCGTAGAAGGTTTCCGGGTGCGCTTCGTTCAACGGCGCATCGGCCTTCAGGCGGGCTGGCAGGTCCGGGTTGGCGATGAAGGGCACACCAAAGGCCACGGCGTCAGCCTTGCCAGCGGCCAGCCAGGCGTTGGCGCTGTCCTTGGTGAAGCGTTCGTTGGCGATGTAGGGGCCGCCGAAGGCTTCTTTGAGTTGCGGGCCCAGGCTGTCGGCGCCTTCTTTCTCGCGGGAGCAGATAAAGGCGATACCGCGTTTGCCCAGCTCCCGAGCGACGTAGGTGAAGGTCTCCGCCAGGTTGGCATCACCCATGTCATGGGAGTCGGCACGTGGTGCCAGGTGCACGCCTACCCGGCCGGCACCCCAGATCTCGATGGCCGCGTCGGTGACTTCCAGCAGCAGGCGGGCACGGTTTTCCAGGGAGCCGCCGTACTGGTCGGTACGCTGGTTGGTGCTGCTTTGCAGGAACTGGTCCAGCAGGTAGCCGTTGGCGCCGTGGATTTCCACGCCGTCGAAACCGGCGGCCTTGGCGTTTTCCGCGCCGACCCGGTAGGCGTCGACGATGTCGGCGATCTCAGCGGTTTCCAGGGCCCGCGGAGTTGGGAAGTCGGCCAGTGGGCGCACCAGGCTGACATGCCCCTTGGGCTGGAGGGCGCTGGGTGCCACCGGGGTTTCGCCGTTCAGATAGGACGGGTGGGAGATGCGTCCGACGTGCCACAGCTGCAGGAAGATCTTGCCGCCGGCGCCGTGTACTGCCTTGGTCACATTGGCCCAGCCACGCACCTGGTCGTTGGACCAGATGCCGGGGGTGTCCGGGTAGCCCACGCCCATGGGGGTCACCGAGGTGGCCTCGCTGAGGATCAGGCCGGCGGAAGCCCGTTGTACGTAGTACTCGGCCATCAGCGCGTTGGGTACGCGGCCGGCATCGGCGCGGCAGCGGGTCAGCGGCGCCATGATGATGCGGTTGGACAGTTCGAGATCGCCGAGTTTGATCGGATCAAAGAGAGTCGTCATGGAATGCAGCCTTCTTTAAGGGATAGGGAGAGGATCAGTGGGTTGCAGGAGCCAGTTCGGCGTTGCCGCCCTGGCGAAAGGTAATCAGCGTCACCAGCAGGGCCAGAATCGCCAGGGCCGCTGCTGCCAACGGCACGCTGGTCAGGCCGAAGCCGTGGGCGATGACGCTGCCGCCGACCCAGGCACCCAGGGCATTGCCGATGTTGAAGGCGCCGATGTTCAGGGTCGAAACCAGGTTCGGTGCGGCCTTGCCGAAGGTCACTACGTTGACCTGCAACGCCGGCACTGCGGCAAACGAAGCGGTGGCCCAGAGGAACAGGGTGATCTCGGTGGGGATCAGCGCCACGCTGGTCCAGGTCAGTACGGTGGAGACCACGGCCATGGCCGCGAACACGCCGATCAGGGTGGCGCCCAGGCGCTTGTCCGCCAGTTTGCCGCCGATGATGTTGCCCAGGGTCAGGCCCAGGCCGATCAGCAGCAGGGTCCAGGTCACGCCCTTGGGCGAGACACCGGTGACATCACCGAGCAGCGGTGCAACGTAGGTGAAGAGGGTGAACATCGATGCGGCGAACAGCGCGGTCATGCTCAGGGACAGCCAGATACCCGCGCCCTTGAGGGCCGCCAGCTCTGCACGCATGTCGAGTTTTTCCTCGTCGCGCTTGGCCGGCAGGAAGCGCAGCAGGCCGATCAGCGCCACTACGCCGATCACCGTCACCACCCAGAAGGTCGAGCGCCAGCCCGCTGCCTGGCCCAGGGCGGTGCCCAGGGGCACGCCAAGGACGTTGGCCAGGGTCAGGCCGGTGAACATCAGGGCCACGGCCGAAGCGCGCTTGTTGGCGGGCACCAGGCCGGCGGCCACCACTGAACCGATACCAAAGAAGGCACCGTGGCACAGCGCGGTGATCACCCGGGCAAACATCAGCACGTTGTAATCACTGGCCAGTGCACACAGCAGGTTGCCGACAATGAAGAATCCCATCAGCGCCACCAGGGCTGCCTTGCGGGGCAGGCGGGCAGTGGCCAGGGCCATGAAGGGCGCGCCGATGGCCACCCCAAGGGCGTAGCCGGTGACCAGCCAGCCGGCGCCGGGAATCGACACCCCGAGGTCCGCCGCCACATCGGGCAGCAGGCCCATGATGACGAACTCGGTGGTACCGATGGCGAAGGCACTCAAGGCCAGGATGAGAAGCGAAAGGGGCATTGTCGGGTCCTTGTCAGGTCAGAGCTGTTGGCTCATTTGCGTGAGGAACTGCTGGATGGTTTCCTCGTTGCGTTTGAAAAAATGCCATTGGCCGACTTTCCGGCTGCTGATCAGGCCTGCGCGTTGCAAGGTGGCGAGGTGGGCGGACACGGTCGACTGCGACAGGCCGCAGCGTTGGTCGATCTGTCCGGCGCAGACGCCGTGCTCATTGCTGTGAGCCTGATCGGGAAATTCGACAGTCGGATCTTTCAGCCAGTGCAGGATTTCCCTGCGAACCGGATGTGCCAGGGCTTTTATTATTTCGTCGAGGTCGAGGGACATGGCGGTGCTCGTTTTTTGTGAAACGTTGTATCGCGATGAAGCGAAATTTAAATCGTTATTTCGCGATATACCAATATGATTTTGGTCTTAAATCATTACTTATCGGTATATCGGGTTATAACGATATGTCGGTCGCAGTGCTAAGCTGCGTCCATGAATTATCTCGCACATCTGCACCTTGGCGGCCAGCGCCCGGGTCAATTACTCGGCAGCCTGTATGGCGATTTCGTCAAGGGACGCCTGCAAGGGCAGTTTTCGCCCGAGGTCGAGGCGGCGATCCAGCTGCATCGGCGCATCGATACCTACACCGACAGTCACCCGCTGGTGGCGGCGGCGCTGTCGCGTTTCTCCCTGACGCGAAGGCGTTACGCCGGCATCGTCATCGACGTGTTCTTCGACCATTGCCTGGCCCGGGATTGGCAGCATTACGCCGACCGGCCCCTGCCGCTGTTCACCGCCGAGGTGTACCGGGTGCTGGCGGCCGAGCCGCAGTTGCCGGCGCGGCTGGCGCAGATTGCGCCTTACATGGCGGCGGATGACTGGCTGGGTTCCTATCGCGAGTTCGCGGTGCTGGAGCCGGTGTTGCGGGGGATTGCCCGGCGCCTGTCACGGCCAGAGGAGCTGACCGCGGCGATGGTCGAGCTGGAACGGCTGTATGAACCGTTGAGCGAAGACTTCCGTGCTTTCTACCCGCAATTGCAGGCATTCGCCGCGCAGCACATCCAATTGCCCTGACTCACGATGGCTGTTTTAGGAGCTGGCTTGCCAGCGAA
>NZ_VYKE01000286.1:0-3437 GCF_032424515.1 Pseudomonas sp. JV245A | reverse complement strand
CGGGAGCAAGCTCCCTCGCCACAACAAGCCACCGAGCCGTGGGCAATCCCCGTATAATCGCGCTCTTTTCCCCCAAGGCGCTTTGTTCGTGGCAAACAAAAGGTACAGCTGCATCGGTTTGTATAACCCCAAATCACCGGAGAACGTCGGTTCGGTGATGCGCGCCGCCGGCTGCTATGGCGTCGCCTCGGTGTTCTACACCGGCAAGCGCTATGAGCGGGCCCGCGACTTCGTCACCGACACCAAGAAGGTCCACCAGGACATTCCGCTGATCGGCATCGACGACCTGAAGAAAATCCTCCCCCTGGGCTGCATACCGGTGGCCGTGGAACTGGTCGAGGGTGCCCGCCCACTGCCCGAATACACCCACCCGGATCGCGCCCTGTACATCTTCGGCCCGGAAGACGGCTCCCTCGACAAGGAGATCCGCGACTGGTGCGAGGACGTGGTCTACATCCCCACCACCGGTTGCATGAACCTGGCAGCGACAGTCAACGTGGTGCTCTACGATCGCCTGGCCAAGGGCAACAACACCCGCTCCGGTCCCAAGTTCTGAGCACACGCCGGTCATTGTCCGGGAACCTGTGACGCCTTCGTGCAGTCAGCCTTGTATCCCTTACCGCCCTTGGAGACAGATCATGAGCGAGCGCAAACAGCTGCAAACCATCGAATCGACCCCGTTCCAGAGCCAGCCCACCCAGAATGTCCAGGGCTGGGAGCGCATCGGCTCGCTGGCCGGCGGCGTGGTGATGATGGGCAAGGGCCTGCGCCGTGGCGGCGTATTCGGCCTGATCCAGGTAGCCATCGGCGGCGTGGCCCTGGCCCGGGGCATCACCGGGCACAGCTCGGCGAAAAGCCTGCTGGAGAAAAGCCGCCAGGACATGAACAACGTGCGCAACAAGATCGAACGCGCTGCAGAAGAGCTGCGCAACCTGAAAGCCGATGCCGAAGCCGCCGGCCGCAACGCCAAGGCCGCCAGCAATGATGAAGTGAAGGTGCCCAAGGCCTGAAGCCGGGGCGTCCTCATGGACGCCTGGGGCCAACCGCGCCGGGTCAGCGCAGCAGGCTGGTGTCGAGGACCCTGGAGGACTCGCCCAGCACGCTTTCACTGAGCTGGATGAATTCGGCGGTGCTGACGCTTTCCAGGCGCATCGCCGCTTGCAGGACATCGTCCAGGGAGCGCTTGTTGCGGGTCTTGAGGCGAATCTCTCGATCCAGCTCCTGCAATAGCAACACCGCCTTGGCCACTGTGGCGCTGTCCACCTGTTCGCCGCGCAGGCTGGTGACCTTGTGGCCGTCCCGGGCCAGGCGCTTCTCCAGCACCTGGTAACGTTCATCGCTGATGCCACCGGCACGGCGCAGCAGCTCGATGGCGTAGTACTGCGCCAGCCCTTCACTGATCCAGTCGCTGCGCTGGCTGTCGTTGATCCGTGCCAGAGATTGCACCAGCTCCCGCAGCAAGGGGCTGGCGCCGCTCTCGCTGACCAGCGGCAGGCGACTGTGCAGGAACAGTGAATCGCGCCCGGCCAGGCTGCCGCGCCACATCGGATCGGCCGCGCCGACGATCAACAGCTTGCTCGGCTGGCGGGGAAACACCGCCTGCACCTGCGGCCAGACAAAGGTCAGCAGGGTCAGCACATCCATGCGCCGCATGCCCTGGCCCAGTGGCGAGACCACGCTGACGTCGGTTTCCCCCAGGCGCGTGCGGCGGCTGCCCAGGGTGCCGGCGAGCATCCAGCCGGCGGGACGGTCGAACAGCCGCGAGGGGTTGTCGATGCGAAAACGGTGCTTGCCGATCCGCGGCCAGGCGGTCTCGATGCTCTTCCAGCCGGCGGGCAGTTCGAAATCCAGGCGCGCCACCAGCTCGATGCCGTCCTGCTGGTCCAGGTGCGCCGGCGGCACCAGGGTTTCGCCGCGCATCAGGGCCCAGTTGGCAGTACTGCGGCTGTCATAGCTGCCTTTCTTGATGCTGTGGTTCAGGCGTACCCGGTAGCTCAGGCTGGCCTTGCCGCTGGCCGGGCGCCAGACCCCACGCTGACCGCCGGCACCGGCGGGGGCGGCCTGCCATTGGCCGTCGGCCTTGAAGTCGCTGTAGTCGCCGGTCGAGCCCAGATCGAAATCCAGGCTGCGCAGCGCCGCGCCGTCGGCCAGGGTCAGGCGCACTTCGGCCTGATCGCTCTGGGGCAGGAAGCGCACGTGATAATCCAGATCGACCTTCTTCGCCGCAAACGCCGATGCGCTCAATGCCAGCATCGCAGCGGCCAGCGCCAGCTTCGCCCCCACCCTCATACCCTCTCCTTGCTATTGAAACCTTGAAGCCGGCGCGGCGAACCCTCAGCCTGCGCGGAAAATCAGATGATCCTCCCAATCCTCTTCCGCCACGCTGCCTTCGGCGAGCATGCGGCCGGACTGGGAAATACGCTCGTGGTGCACCGCATCGCGGTCGCCGCACACAAGGTGGTGCCAAAGGGGCAGGTCCTTGCCCTCGCTCACCAGGCGGTAGCCGCAGGTGGGAGGCAGCCACTTGAATTCGTCGGCCTTGCCCGGGGTCAGCTGGATGCAGTCGGGCACCGAGTCGCGGCGGTTGGGGTAATCGCTGCACTGGCAGGTCTTGAGGTCCAAAAGCTTGCAGGCGATGCGCGTGTAATAGACGCTGTTGTCGTCCTCGTCTTCAAGCTTTTGCAGGCAGCACAGACCGCAGCCATCGCACAACGACTCCCATTCGTCCTGGTCGAGTTGTTCGAGGGTTTTGCGTATCCAGAAAGGTTCGACTTTGGCGGCCATGGCTCAAGCATCAATATCCGAGGGTGAAAAGGCCGCCAGTCTAGTGCCGAAGAACCGGCGGGCCAAGCGCTGGCGACTGTCGGTAGGCCGGGACTTGTCAGCGGGCCATGGGCACAGTAGCTTTGCCCCTCGGACCGACCCGCGTCCGTGTGCCATTAACGCTTGACCGCGTTGCACCCGGCAAACCGCACGGGGTCAGGAATACCCCTTCGCTCAGCTCATCTGCGCTTGCCGGTTTATTCCACTCATCTCACATGCTGCCAGGAGTTTTTCCATGAGCGCCAACACTCGCGTTGCCGACTACGCCATCCACCCGCAGTTCACCCAGCGCTGGTCGCCCCGGGCCTTCACCGGCGAAAGCATCCCCGAAGAAACCCTGCTGAGCTTCTTCGAAGCCGCACGCTGGGCGCCTTCGGCCTACAACTCGCAGCCCTGGCGCTTCCTCTATGCCCGCCGCGACACGCCGAACTGGGAACGCTTCCTCGGCCTGCTCAACGAATTCAACCGTGGCTGGGCGCAACACGCTTCGGCCCTGGTGATCGTGATTTCCAAGACCACCTTCACCGTGCCCGGCGCCAGCGAGGAAACCCCGGCCCTGTGGCACACCTTCGACACCGGTTCGGCCTGGGGCCACCTGGCCCTGCAAGCCAGCC